>NZ_JBHTUD010000015.1:0-228267 GCF_042794235.1 Nocardia sp. NPDC056541 | reverse complement strand
CAGGCACCGTTGCTTGCTCCTTCGTCGCCTACGCAACGGCACCTGATCGACGGGACGGCCGCGAACCGCCGCTACGCGGCGCCCCTCCCTAGGGGTCGGGGTACGCGGTGTGCTCTGACAGCGTTAGCGAGTGACGGTGGTTCTTATGAACCCCGTCACTTTGCCGTTGGTGGGGGCAACACGTTCCGGGGCCGTGCCGATAGTCCTCTGGGCCCCGAGCACCGGGGGCACGCTGACTCGGACATTATGCGGCCGGTCTATATGATGACTCGATCTGCGCGATGCGGGGCAGCCGCACGTGCAGACGCGATGAGAGGTGAATGAACTCGAATGGAAACTGCCCGTCGTTCTGCCCGCGGTAATCGCCGTCGCCGGTCGAGCAGTCCGACATTCGGGCAGTTGCTGACGGGAGCGGTCGAATCGGCCGCCGATCGGGTCGCGGTCCGGTTCAACCCGTCCGGTGACCCGGCCGACCAGCGTCAGCTCAGCTATTCCGAGTTCGATCAGCAGTCCTCGCAGCTGGCCCGCGCGCTCATCGCTCGCGGGATCGGCCCCGGCGACGTCGTCGCCATCGGCATCGCCCGGTCGATCGACTCCGTGCTCGCGGTGTGGGCGATCGCCAAGACCGGCGCCGCCTACGTCCCGGTCGACCCGAACTACCCGGCCGACCGCATCGCGCACATCGTGTCCGACTCCGGCGCGGTGCTCGGGCTCACCACCGCCGCGCATCGCGACGTGCTCGGTACGGCGCTGCCCTGGCTCGAGCTCGACGACGCCGAGACGGCCACCACGATCGCGGCCCAGCCCGCGCACCCGATCTCCTACACCGACCGGATCCGCACCCTCGACGAGCGGCACCCGGCCTACGTGATCTACACCTCGGGTTCCACCGGCAAGCCCAAGGGCGTCGTGGTGACCCACACCGGTCTGGCCGGTCTGGTCGCCGCCGAGCGCGCGCACTACCGCGTCGCCGCCGACTCGCGCGTGCTGCACGTGTGTTCGCCGAACTTCGACGTGTCGGTGCTCGAACTGCTGCTCACCTTCTCCGCGGGCGCCACCCTGGTGATCGCGCCGCCCGGTGTGTTCGGTGGTTTCGAGCTCGCGGATCTGCTGCGCCGCGAACAGGTTTCGCACATGCTCATCACCCCGGGCGCGCTGGAATCGGTGGATCCGGCGGACCTGGACGACCTGCGCGTGGTGGTCGTCGCCGGTGACAAGTTCGGTCCGGAACTGGTCGGTCGCTGGGCCGTGGGCGAGCGTGAGTTCTACAACGGCTACGGCCCCACCGAGGCCACCATCCTGGCCAGCAGCACCGCGCCGATGGATCCGGCCGCGCCGGTGACGATCGGTGCCGCGATCGCCGGTGTCGGTGCGTTCGTGCTGGATTCGCGGCTGCGGCCGGTGCCCGCGGGCGTGATCGGCGAGCTGTATCTGTCGGGTCCCGCGCTGGCACAGGGTTACCTGAACCGCCCCGCGCTGACCGCGGAACGTTTCGTCGCCAGCCCGTTCGGCGCCGAGTCCGGTGACGCGAACGCGCGCCTGTACCGCACCGGAGACCTGGTGCGGCGCAGCGAATCCGGCGACGGCGTCATCGAGTACATGGGGCGCTCGGACTTCCAGGTGAAGATCCGCGGCTTCCGGATCGAGCTCGGTGAGATCGACAACGCGCTCACCGCACACCCCGACATCGACTTCGCGGCCACTCTCGGCAAGACTCTGCCCTCCGGTGTGACAGCGCTGGTGTCGTATGTGATGCCCCGCTCCGGCGCGACGCTCGAGGTGACCACGCTCGACGCGTTCCTCGCGGAATCGTTGCCCGGCTACATGATTCCGGCCGCGATCATGGTGCTGGATCGGATCCCGCTGACGCCGGTGGGCAAGCTGGACCGAAAGGCGTTGCCCGAGCCTGTTTTCGCGGTGCGCGAGTTCCGCGCGCCGGTGACTCCGGTGCAGCAGGTGGTGGCCGACATCTTCGCCGATCTGCTGACCGCCGGTGCGCCGGACGAGATCCGGGTCGGTGCCGACGACGACTTCTTCGAGCTCGGCGGCAACTCGCTGCTGGCCGCGCAGGCCGCCACGCGCCTCGGCGCCGCGCTCGACACCCGGATTCCGGTGCAGGTGCTGTTCGAGGTCAGCACGGTCTCGGGGCTGGCCGAACGCGTCGAACGTCATATCGGCACCGGTTCCGGCCACGAGCTGGTCGCGCAGCAGCGCCCCGACTCGATTCCGCTGTCGTTCGCCCAGCAGCGGATGTGGTTCCTCAACCAGTTCGATCCGGCCAGCGCGGTGAACAACATGCCGATCGCGGTGCGCCTGTCGGGCGCGCTCGATGTCGACGCATTGCGTGTCGCGGTTACCGACCTGGTGGCCCGCCACGAGGTGCTGCGCACGATGTATCCGCCGGTCGACGGGGTCGGCACGCAGCTGGTGCTGCCGCTGTCGGACCCGCGCGCCGTGCCCGCTCTGGCGGCCGACGAGGCAGGCGAGGACGCGATCGCCGCCCTGGTCACCGAGACCGTCAGCGCGGGCTTCGATGTCACCGTCGCGCCGCCGCTGCGCCTGCGGCTGCTGCGACTGAGCGCGACCGAGCACGTGCTGGTCTGCGTGATGCACCACATCGCCGGTGACGGTGTGTCGATGGGCCCGCTCACCCGCGACCTGATGACCGCCTACGTCCAGCGCAGCGCGGGTAACGCGCCGGGCTGGCCCGAATTGGCCGTCCAGTACGCCGATTTCACGCTATGGCAGCGGGCCGTGCTCGGGACCGAGGACGACCCGGAGTCGATCCTGACCCAGCAGATCGACTTCTGGCGCACCCAGCTCGCCGGTGTGCCCGACCAGCTCGAGCTGCCCACCGACCGGCCGCGGCCCGCCACCGCCTCCTACCGTGGTGCGAGCCTGGACTTCCGCATCCCGGCCGAGGTGCACGCCGGGTTGGATCAGATCGCGCGCGCCCATAATTCGACGTTGTTCATGGTGGTGCACGCCGCGCTGTCGGCGCTGCTGGCCCGGCTGTCGGGCAGCACCGACATCGCCATCGGCACCCCCGTCGCGGGTCGTGGTGACGCCGCCCTCGACGACCTGATCGGCATGTTCGTCAACACCCTGGTACTGCGCACCGAGGTCGACCCGGCGGGCAGCTTCGAAGAGCTGCTCGCCTCGACTCGCGCGGTCGACGTCGCGGCCTTCGGTCACGCCGATGTGCCGTTCGAGCGATTGGTCGAGCTGCTCGACCCGGCCCGTTCGACCGCGCGGCACCCGCTGTTCCAGGTGATGCTCGCCTTCCAGAACATGGCGCGCACGGCACTGGAACTGCCCGGTCTGACCGTCGCGGGCGTCGAGATGACCATTCCGTTCGCCAAGTTCGACCTGCAGTTCGAGATGGTGGAGGACACCGATCGCCACGGTGCGCCGCACGGCATCGCGGTCGGGCTCACCTACGCCACCGATCTGTTCGACGCCGAGACCGTCGCCGGGTTCGCCGATCGATTCCAGCGGTTGCTGGCCGCGATCGTCGCCGCGCCCGCCGCGCCGCTCGGTGCGATCGAGCTTCTGGAGCCCGCCGAGCTGGACCGGATCCTGGTGCAGTGGAACGACACTCGCCGCGACCTCGCGCCGGAACTGTTGCTCGACGGCTATCGACGTGCGGTGGCCGAGCACCCCGATGCTGTCGCTGTCGCGTACGAGGGCGCCGAGCTGACCTATCGGGAGTTCGACGAGCGGGTCAACCGGCTCGCCCGGCTGCTGGTGACCCACGGCGTCGGTCCCGAATCCCTGGTCGGCCTCGCGGTTCGGCGCTCGCTCGATCTGGTGGTCGGGATGTACGCGATCGTGACCGCAGGTGGTGCGTATGTGCCGATCGACCCGGACCATCCGGCCGATCGCATCGCCCACATTCTCGAGACCGCCGCGCCCGCCGCTGTGCTGAGCACCACCGCGGACGCGATCGAGGTGCCCGCGGGTGTGCCGGTGATCCTGGTGGATTCCGTTGTGCTCGAAGAGTTCTCGGGCGCGCCTGTCGAGCCGGCTCGGCCGGTCCGGCCCGAGAACCCGGCCTATGTCATCTTCACCTCCGGTTCCACCGGGCGTCCCAAGGGTGTGGCGGTGTCGCATGCGGCGATCGTCAACCAGATGGTCTACATGGGCGCCGAGTACGGGATCGGCCCGTCGGATGTGTATCTGCAGAAGACGCCCGCCACGTTCGACGTGTCGCTGTGGGGTTACTTCCTGCCGCTGCGGACCGGCGCGAAGCTGGTCGTGTCGACCCACGACGGACATCGCGACCCGCTGTACCTCGCCGAAACGATCGCGGCACAGGGCGTGACGCTCACCGACTTCGTGCCGTCGATGCTGTCGGTCTTCGCCGCGCACACCACCGCCGGTTCGATTCCGAGCCTGCGGGCGGTGTTCGCCGCCGGTGAGGCGCTGCCCACCGAGACCGTGGCCGACGTGGCCCGCGTGTCCACGGCCGGGGTGCACAACCTGTACGGGCCCACCGAGGCTGCTGTCACCGTGACGCGATGGCCCGCAAGCGATTCCGATCGCGGGTCGGTGCCGATGGGCGTGCCGGAATGGAATACCCGTGTCTACGTGCTGGATTCACGCCTGCGCGCGGTGCCTGCCGGAGTGGTCGGCGAGCTGTACCTCGCCGGTGACCAGCTCGCGCGCGGCTATGTCGCCCGTCCAGGTCTGACCGCGGATCGGTTCGTGGCCAACCCCTTCGAGCCCGGCGCGCGGATGTACCGCTCCGGCGACCTCGTCCGCTGGGGTGGATCCTCGGCCGAGCCCGCGCTGGAATACCTGGGCCGCACCGACTTCCAGGTGAAGTTCCGCGGTCAGCGCATCGAGCTCGGTGAGATCGAGACCGCCCTGCTCGCCCAGGAGGCGATCAGCCAGGCCGTGGCCCTGGTACTCGACACCGCGTCCGGCCAGCACCTGGTGGCGTATGTGGTGGCGCGGCCCGGCGAGGAGCCCGACCCCGCGGCGCTGCGTACGGCCGTGGCGGACTCGCTGCCCACCTACATGGTTCCGACCGTCGTCACGGTGCTGGACGGCTTCCCGCTGAATCCGAGCGGCAAGCTCGACCGCAAGGCGCTGCCCGCCCCCGCGTTCACCGCGGGCGAATTCCGCGCTCCTGTCAGCCCCGCCGAGGAGATCGTCGCCGGGGTCTTCGCGGAACTGCTCGGCATGGCCCGCGTCGGCGCCGACGACGACTACTTCGCGCTCGGCGGCAACTCGCTGCTCGCCACCCGGGCGATCGCCCGCATCAACGAGGCGCTCGACGCCCACCTCGCCATCCGCGACCTGTTCGAGACGCCCACCGTGTCGGCCCTGGCCGCGCGCGTCGGTGCGGCGAGCGGTGCCGCTGCCCGACCGCCGCTGGTCGCCGCCGAACGGCCACAGCGCATTCCGCTGTCGCTGGCTCAGCAGCGCATGTGGGTGGTCAACCAGGTCGACCCCGCCTCGGGCTCCTACAACATCCCCTTCGCGATCCGCCTCACCGGTGAGCTCGACATCGCCGCCCTCGGCGCCGCGGTCACCGACGTGCTCGGCAGACACGAGTCGCTGCGCACCTACTTCCCGGTGTCCGACGGCAGGGCTTTCCAGGAGATTCTCTCCGTGGCCGATGTGCTGCCCGAGGGGCTCCAGGTCGAGACGACCACCGATGTCCTCACTCGTGCGGGCGAATTGGCCGGTGCCGGTTTCGATGTGACGCGTGAGGTTGCGCTGCGTGCGCGATTGCTCACCGACGGGACTTCGGCCGAGTGGCTGCTCGTTGTCGTGGTGCACCATATTTCGGCCGACGGCGCGTCCTTGGCCCCGCTCGCCCGCGATCTGATGACCGCTTACGTGGCTCGTGCCGCGCACCAGAGCCCGGCGTGGACGCCGCTGGAAGTGCAGTACGCGGACTTCGCGC
This sequence comes from Nocardia sp. NPDC056541, assembly GCF_042794235.1. NCBI lineage: Bacteria > Bacillati > Actinomycetota > Actinomycetes > Mycobacteriales > Nocardiaceae > Nocardia > Nocardia sp. NPDC056541. Next base: position 222,350 of record NZ_JBHTUD010000015.1, on the reverse strand, counting down.
TGTGGCAGCGGGCGGTCGTCGGCGACGACGAGCAGCCCGAATCCCTGGCCGCCGCCCAGCTCGACTACTGGCGCAACCAGCTGGCCGACGTGCCACCGCTGCTGGAACTGCCGCAGGACCGCCCGCGGCCCTCGGTGCCGACCCTGCGCGGCGCCACGTCCGAGCTGCGGTTGCCTGCCGAGGTGCACGCCGCCCTCAATCACTTGGCACGCGAGCACAAGTCGTCGCTGTTCATGGTCGTGCACGCGGCGCTGGCCGTGCTGCTCGGACGCTTGTCGGGCACATCCGACATCGCCATCGGCACCGCTGTCGCCGGGCGCGGTGAGCGGGCGCTCGACGAGCTGGTCGGCATGTTCGTCAACACCCTGACCCTGCGCACCACCCTCGATCCGGCCGGTTCCTTCGACGAGGCCGTGGACGTGGCGCGGGAGACCGACCTCGGCGCGTTCGCCAATGCCGACCTGCCGTTCGAGCGGGTCGCCGAGGTCGTCGCGCCCGGACGAGGCAGTGCGCAGAGCCCGCTGTTCCAGGTGGCGCTCACCTTCAGCAACAACGAGGCGGCCGCGCTCGAACTGCCCGGCCTCACCGTGAACGCGCTGGACACCGCGATCGCCGCCAAGTTCGACCTGCAGGTGGACGTCGAACCGCGCTTCACCGCCGCCGGTGATCCCGACGAGCTGGTGACGCTGTTCAACTACGCCACCGACCTGTTCGACGAGGCCACCGTGCGCAGCATCGGCGCCCGCTTCGCCCGCATCCTGACCGCCGTCGCCGCCGACCCGCAGATCCGGATCGGCGACATCGACATCCTCGACGAGTCCGAACGCACCCGGCTGCTCGCCGGCGCGGCCAAGGCGCCCGCGCCGAGCACCCCGTCGGGCGGCACCACTCTGGCGCAGGCTTTCACCGCCGCCGCCGAGGACGACCCCGAGGGCCCCGCGCTCGTCTGGGGCGACGACGCGCTGACCTACGAGCAGCTCGACGCCCGCTCCGCCCGCCTGGCCCGGCTGCTGATCGGGCGCGGCTTCGGGCCGGGAGACGGTGTGGCCGTCGATCTTCCGCGTGGCGTCGACTGGGCCGTCGCGGTCTGGGCGATCCTCAAGGCAGGCGCGGCCGTGGTCCCGGTGACCGGCACCGAGTCGCCCGCCGAACCCGCCGCGAAACTGAGTATCACCGTCGGCGAACCTCGCGGCGTCGACTGGATCTCGCTCGACGACCCGGCGATCAAGACCGAACTGTCCACACAGTCCGCTCGCCCGGTCACCTACGCCGACCGCACCCGAGCTCTGCGCGGCGGTGACCCGGCCTTTGTCGGCGCCGACGGCACCCGCAGTTACGACGAACTCGCCACGGCGGGTGCGCAGGTGCGCGCCGACACCGACCTGACCTTCGAAGCCCGCACCTTCGGCCACGGCTCCGTCGACAGCTTCACGGCGCTGGTCGAGCCGGTGGCCGCGGGCGTTGCGGGCGCGTCGATGGTGCTGGTGCCCGGTGTCGCGGACATCGGGGTAGCCAACGGATTGTCGGCGTCACTGGCCGAGGAGTGGGTAACCCATTTGTTCGGTGACCGGGTGGGGATCGAGGCGCTCGATACCGCCGAGCTCGGTGATCTGCAGGCGCTGATCGCCGATGATGCCGCACCGGGCAATCCGGGGGCGGCCGAGGCAGTGCTGGTACTCGGAGATCTGCGCGCCCCGGTGGCGTGAGCGGCGCCCGCGGTGCGGGGGGCCCCGCTGCGGGACAACAAGTTTCGGTGATGGGTGAGGTGGAACAGCTATGACACGACCGGCAAGAACCCGACCGGTTCGTACGCGTCGCCCGCGCGTCACCGCGTTGGCACAGCTGCTGGCCACCGCGGTCGAGACCAACCCCGACGGTCTCGCGGTCGTCCTCGCCGACGCCGCCCGCACCCTCGGCAGCCTCACCTACGCCGAACTCGACGAGCGGTCGAACCGCATCGCCCGCTTCCTGATCGGTCGTGGCATCGGCGCGGGCGACCTGGTAGCCATCGGAATCCCGCGCTCCATCGAATCGGTCCTCGCCGTCTGGGCCGTCACCAAGACCGGTGCGGGCTTCGTCCCCGTCGACCCGAACTACCCCCCGGATCGGGTGGCGCACATGGTCACCGACTCCGGCGCGGTCTTCGGACTGACCGTCGCGGCCGTCGCCGACGGACTTCCGGTCCAGGTGCAATGGCTCCGACTCGACGCCGAGCCGACCGGCGACACGCACGACAACGGCGCTCGGCCTGCGGGTGGCCGGCGCTACGGCACCGACCAGGCGGACCCTTTCGACAGCCTCTCCGGCGAGGCGATCACCTCCGCCGACCGGCTTCGTCCGGTGCGGGCCGAGGATCTCGCCTACCTCATCTACACCTCCGGCTCCACCGGCCTGCCCAAGGGCGTCGCGGTGACGCAGGCCGGGCTCGCGGGGTTCAGCGAGGAGCAGCGTCGGCATTACGGTGTCGAATCCACGTCGCGCACGCTGCATTTCGCGTCGCCATCCTTCGACGCGTCGCTGCTGGAGCTGCTGCTGGCGATCGGCGCGGGCGCCACGATGGTGATCGTGGACCCGAGTGTGTACGGCGGCGACGATCTGGCCGCGCTGCTGCGGCGGGAACGGGTGAGCCACGCGTTCATCACTCCGGCCGCGCTGGCCTCGATCGACCCGGACGGGCTCGACGACTTCCGGGTGGTGGCGGTCGGCGGCGAGGCGGTTGCGCCGGATCTGCTGCGGCGCTGGGCGATTCTCCTCGCCGATGGCACCCTGCGCGAATTCCACAACGTGTACGGGCCCACCGAGACGACCATCGTCACCAACATCAGTGTGCCGCTGAAACCGGGCGACCCGATGACCATCGGCGGCCCGATCAACGGGGTCGCCGAATACGTCCTCGACGACCGGCTCGGCCCCGTTCCGCCCGGCGTCACCGGCGAGCTCTACATCACCGGCGCCCAGCTGACCCGCGGCTACCACGCCCGCCCCGCCCTCACCGCCTCTCGCTATGTCGCGAATCCGTTCGACCCGGCCGGTTCTCGCCTCTACCGCACCGGTGATCTGGTCCGCTGGACCGCCGATGGCGTGTTGGATTATGTGGGCCGCAACGACTTCCAGGTCAAGATCCGTGGTTTCCGCATCGAACTCGGCGAGATCGACGCGGTGCTCTCGGCCCACGAGAGCCTCGACTTCGCCGCCACCATCGGCCACGAACTCGACAGCGGCGCCACCATTCTGGTGTCCTACGTGCACGCGGCCCCGGGCGCGACCGTCGACCACGCCGCGCTCACCGCCTTCGCCGAGCGCAGCCTGCCCGCGCACATGGTGCCGACCGTGCTGATGGCACTCGACACCATTCCGCTCACCCCGGTCGGCAAGCTCGACCGAAGGGCGCTGCCCGCACCGATCCTCGAACACGCCGAATTCCGGGCTCCCACAACGGCGGTCGAGGAGATCGTGGCAGGCACCTTCGTTCAGGTGCTCGACCTCGGCGACACGCAGCTCGGCCTCGACGACGACTTCTTCGCCCTCGGCGGCAACTCGCTGATGGCCACCCAGGTCGCCGCCCGCCTCGGCGCCGCGCTGGACACCGAGTTTCCGGTCCGGCTGCTGTTCGAGGCGTCGACGGTGGAAACGCTGGCCCGGCGACTCGCCGAATCTGCCGGTGCGGGTGCACGTCCCGCGCTGACCGCCGGGGAGCGGCCCGCACGGATTCCGCTGTCGCTGGCCCAGCAGCGGATGTGGTTCCTCAACCAGTTCGACCCGGGATCGGTCGCCTACAACATCCCGATGGCGGTGCGGCTGCACGGTGCCATCGATGTCGAAGCTCTGCGCGCCGCCGTGGCCGACCTCGTCGCCCGGCACGAAACCCTGCGCACGATCTACCCCGAGACCGACGACGGGCCGATCCAGCAGATCCTGGCCGGCACCGAGGCGACGCCGCGGCTAGAGGTGTGCTCGATCGCGCCCGAGCAGCTCGACGCCGCCATGCGCGAGTTCGGTTCGTCGGGGTTCGACGTGCGCGGCCAGGTGCCGTTGCGGGTCGCGTTGTTCGAGCTCGGTGGCGACGAAGCGGTGCTCGCGGTGGTCGTGCACCACATCGCCGGTGACGGGTCCTCACTCGCCCCGCTCACCAGGGATCTCATGCTCGCCTACGCGGCCCGCTCGGCGGGTGACGCGCCGGAGTGGGCGCCGTTGGCCGTGCAGTACGCCGACTACGCGCTGTGGCAGCGGGCCTTGCTCGGCAGCGAGGACGACCCGCGATCGCTGGCCTCGGCCCAGCTCGCCTACTGGCGTGGCGCGCTGGCCGGGCTGCCCGACCAGCTCGACCTGCCCGCCGACCGGCCGCGTCCCGCCGTGCAGTCCTTCGCCGGCGGTCGCGTCCCGATCGAGGTCGACGCCGACACCCACCGCGCCCTCCTGGCGGTGGCGCGCAATCAGGGCGCGACGCTGTTCATGGTCGTGCACACCGCCCTCGCGGTGACGCTGGCCAGGCTCGCGGGCACCGACGATCTGGCGGTCGGTACGCCCGTCGCGGGTCGTGGCGAGGCCGCGCTCGACGACCTGATCGGCATGTTCGTCAACACCTTGGTCTTTCGCACCACGCTGCGAACCGGTGAGTCGTTCACCGAACTGCTCGCCCGCCAGCGCGATACCGACCTCCAGGTCTTCGCGAACGCGGACCTGCCGTTCGAGCGACTGGTCGAGGCGATCAACCCCGCCCGCTCCACTGCCCGCCACCCGCTGTTCCAGGTCGGCCTGTCCTTCCAGAACCTCAGCCGCTCCGGCCTCGAACTCGGCGAGACCGCGGTCGAGGGCGTCGACGTGGATCTCGCAGTGTCCCAGTTCGATCTGCACGCCATCGTCGCCGACGGCTACGACAGTGACGGCGTGGCGCTGGGGATCAGCGGCGTGTTCACCTATGCCACGGACCTTTTCGACGAGTCGACCGCACAGTCCTACGCGGAGCGCTTCGCGCGAGTACTCACCGCGATCGCCGCATCGCCGGGCCGTCCCGTCGGCGAGATCGACCTGCTCTCCGATGCCGAGCGTGCGCGAATCCTGCACGACTGGAACGCGACCGGCCATGCCACCCCGGCCACGACGCTGCCTGCCCTGTTCGCCGACACCGCCGCCGCGAACCCGGACGGTGTGGCGCTCGTCGACGTCGAGGGCGCCGCGCTCACCTATCGTGACTTCGCGGCCCGCGTGAATCAGCTGGCGCGACACCTCATCGCGCAGGGCGTCGGTGTCGAGGACCGGGTCGCCTTGGCGATGCGACGCTCGACCGAGCTGGTCGTCGCCATGTACGCGGTGACGCAGGCGGGCGCCGCCTACGTTCCCGTCGATCCCGGCCAGCCCGCCGATCGGGTATCGCATGTGCTCGCGACCGCTGCCCCGACCTGCGTATTGACCACCACGCGTGACGGTTTCACCGCCGGCGTCGACGCGACACGGAGCGCACCGGTGATCGCCGTCGACACCCTGGAGCTGTCGGCGGTGTCAGCCGCCCCGATCGCGGCGAGCGAGCGCATCGGTGTGTTGCGCTCAGGGAACACCGCCTACGTCATCTTCACCTCCGGCTCGACCGGCAAGCCGAAGGGCGTCGCCGTCTCGCACGCCGCCATCGTCAACCAGTTGCAGTGGAAGACAGCAGCATTCGGCCTGGGCCCCGATGACTCGGTCCTGTTGAAGACCGCCGCCACCTTCGACCTGTCGGTCTGGGAATTCTGGTCGGCCGCGATCTGCGGTGGCCGCCTGGTGATCACCGCTCCAGAAGGCCATCGCGACCCCGCCTACCTGCTCCGCGTGCTCGCCGCGCACTCGGTGACCACCCTGCACGTGGTGCCGTCGATGCTCGATGCGCTGCTCACCGAATCCGCCGGTGTCCTGCCGAATTCGCTGCGGCGCGTACTCGCCATCGGCGAGGCGCTCCCCGCCGCCACCGCCCAGCGTTTCCTGGCGACGAACCCAGCGGCGCTACACAACCTGTACGGCCCGACCGAGGCCGCGGTCTCCATCACCGACCACCGCGTCACCACCGCCGATCGCACCACGGTCCCGATCGGCCGGCCCGAATGGAACAGCCGGGTCTACGTCCTCGACGCCCGTCTGCGTCCGGTCCCGGTAGGTGTCGCGGGAGAGTTGTATCTGGCGGGCGCGCAGCTCGCCCGCGGGTATTTCGGCCGACCCGACCTCACCGCGGACCGCTTCGTCGCCGACCCGTTCTCCGAGCTCGGCGCCCGCATGTACCGCACCGGTGATCTCGTCGCCTGGACCGCTGACGGCGAACTCGACTATCGCGGTCGCACCGACTTCCAGGTCAAGATCCGCGGATTCCGCATCGAACTCGGCGAGATCGAAGCGGCCCTGCTCGCCGCACCGCAGATCGCCCAGGCGGCGGTCGTCGCCACGACCGACCCGCAACTCGGTGACCGGCTGGTTGCCTATGTCGTCCCCGCGCCCGGCGGGGCGCTCACCACCGCGCAGGCCAAAGCCGCGGTGGCGCAGGTGCTCCCGTCCTACATGGTCCCCTCGGCCTTCGTCGTGCTCGACCGCCTCCCGCTGAACGCGAACGGCAAGCTCGACCGGGCCGCCCTTCCGGCGCCGGTGCTCGAACCCCGCCGCTACCGCGCGCCCGGGACCGAGCACGAGATCGCCGTAGCCGCCGTCTTCACCGAGGTCCTCGGCGCGCGCAACCCCGGCCTCGACGACGATTTCTTCGCGCTCGGCGGCAACTCGCTGCTGGCCACCCGTGTCGTGCACCACCTGCGCGAACACACCGGCGTGGAGCTCACCGTCGCCGCGTTCTTCGCCGACCCGACCGTCGCCGGTCTCGCTACCAGAATCAGCGACGGCCCCGCAGGCGCGGCCGACCTCGAAGCCGCACTCGCGGTCGTGCTGCCGATCGCCCGCCGCGGCACCCGTCCGCCGCTGATCTGTGTGCACCCGGTCTCGGGTCTGGCGTGGGCCTACGCGAGCCTGGTGCCGCACCTGCCCGAGGATCAGCCCGTGGTCGGCATCCAGTCGCCGGCGCTGAGCGATCCGGAATTCCGGCCCGCCTCGGCCGAGGAGCTGGTCGACCGCTACCTGGCCGAGATCCGCGGCGTCCAGCCCCATGGCCCCTATCAGCTGCTCGGCTGGTCCCTCGGCGGCGTGCTGGCGCAGGCCGTGGCGACCCGCCTGCAAGCCGAGGGCGAGACGGTGGCGTCGTTGACGATGCTCGACAGCCTCCCCGGCGCCGCACTCGCCGATTTCGCCACCGAATTGCGGCACGTGCTCACCGAACTCGGCATACCCGAGCGGCAACTGCCCAGCCAACTCACCGAGCTCGGCGACGAGGCACTGGAATCACTGCACACAACACTCGCTGCGGACACGCCGATCTCGCGCGTGCAGTTCGTGGGCATGTACCGCGGCGCACTGCGCTCGGTGGCGCTTCTCACCGAGCTCGAACCCGCACGATTCGACGGTGATCTGACCTATTTCACCGCCCTGCGGACCCCCCAAAAGCTGGGGGACGGGGCCTCGCGATGGCGCCCGTTCGTCAGCGGGATCATTGCTGACCACCCGGTCGAGGCCACCCACCAGGAGATGCTCTCCGCTGTGGCGGTAGCCACGTCCGGACCGGCAATTGCGCAGGTCGTCGCGGGTGCGGATGGATCCGGCGATACACGTCCGTAACGGACTACATGGGCATTACGATTCTGTTGCGATAGAGTTGGTGTGTCGTGGCGCACACCTCGGCGACGGTCGGCAGCGGCTATGTAGGTGTGGCTATGCTGTGTCCGACTCGGCCGCCGGACGCGAGAGGTGTATAGGTCTGTGGAAACCCCCCGCCGCACGGGCCGTGCCGGTCGCCGACGTACTACCGGCGCACCGTTGTTCGGTCAGCTGCTCACGGCCGCCGTCGAATCCGCGGCCGATTCGATCGCGCTGCGCTACAACCCCACCGGGATGCCCGGCGCGGAACAACACCTCACATATCGGGAGCTCGACGAGCGATCCTCGCGCCTGGCACGTGAACTCATCGACCGGGGGATGGGCGCGGGCGATGTCGTCGCGATCGCCATCGCCCGCTCGATCGAATCCGTGCTCGCGGTGTGGGCCATCGCCAAGACCGGTGCCGCGTACGTGCCGATCGACCCGGCCTACCCGGCCGACCGGATCGCCCATATCGTCGCCGACTCCGGCGCGACCATCGGCCTGACCACCGCGGCCCATCGCGCCTGCCTCGGTACCACCGCGTACTGGATCGAACTCGATGACCCGGTGGTCGCCGAGCGCATCGCCGTGCGGCCGGGGCACGCGGTGAGCTACGCCGATCGGGTCCGCCCGATCGACGAAGCGCACCCGGCCTACGTCATCTACACCTCCGGCTCCACCGGTAAGCCGAAGGGCGTCGTGGTGACGCACACCGGGCTTGCCACATTGGTCGCCGCCGAGCGCGAACACTATGACGTGCAACCCGATTCGCGGGTGCTGCATGTTTGCTCGCCGAACTTCGACGTGTCGGTGCTCGAGTTGCTGCTCGCCTTCGCTACCGGTGCGACCCTGGTGGTTTCGCCGCCGCGCGTGTTCGGCGGTTTCGAACTGTCGGACCTGCTGCGCCGCGAACGCATCACCCACTTGCTGATCACCCCTGGTGCGCTCGAGTCCGTCGACCCGGCCGGGCTGCCGGACCTGTCGACCGTGATCGTCGCGGGCGACCGGTTCGGCCCGGAACTGGTCGGTCGCTGGGCAACCGGTGAGCGCGCGTTCTACAACGGGTACGGCCCCACCGAGGCGACCATCCTCGCCACCAGCACCTCGGCGCTGCGGGCCCACGCGCCGATCACCATCGGCCACGCGGTGCCCGGCATGGGCTTGTACGTGCTCGACGCGCGCCTGCGGCCGGTGCCCGCCGGAGTGGTCGGCGAGCTGTATCTCTCCGGCCCCGCGCTCGCGCAGGGGTATCTGGGCAGGCCGGGGCTCACCGCGCAACGTTTCGTCGCCTCGCCGTTCGGGCCGGGCAGGCTGTACCGCACCGGTGATCTGGTGCGCCGGTTCGAACACGACGGCACGCTGGAATACCTGGGCCGCACCGACTTCCAGGTGAAGGTGCGCGGCTTCCGGATCGAGCTCGGCGAGATCGACAACGCGCTCACCGCGCACCCCGACCTCGACTACGCCGTGACGCTGGGTAAAACGATGCCCTCGGGCGCGACCGCGCTGGTCGCCTACGTGCTGCCGCGCGCCGGCCGCACGATCGACACCGGCGCGCTGGCGGAATTCCTCGCGGAATCGTTGCCCGCGTACATGATCCCGTCGGTCATCATGGTCCTCGACGAGCTGCCGCTGACCTCGGTCGGCAAGCTCGACCGCGCCGCGCTGCCGACGCCGGTGTTCTCCGCCCGCGGTTTCCGCGCGCCCGCCACCCCGGCCGAACAGGTGGTGGCCGACGTGTTCGCCGCCCTGTTGCTGCGTGACGGCGCGGGCCGGGTCGGCGCCGACGACGACTTCTTCGAACTGGGCGGCGACTCGCTGCTCGCCGCGCAGGCGGTGGCTCGCATCGGCGCCGCGCTGGACGTGCGGGTGCCGGTGCAGGCGGTGTTCGAGGCGCCGACCGTCGCCGCCCTCGCCAATCGAGCCGAGCAGCACCGTGTTTCGGCCCACGCGCTCCCGCTGACGCCGCGTCCGCGCCCCGAGCTGGTCCCGCTGTCCTACGCCCAGCAGCGGATGTGGTTCCTCAACCGCTTCGACCCCACGTCGGCCGTGGACAACATCCCGGTCGCGGTCCGCCTTTCCGGCCGCCTCGACCTGCCCGCCCTGCGCGCCGCGATCGCCGACCTGATCGCGCGCCACGAAGTTCTGCGCACGGTCTACCCGGTATCCGACGGTATCGGCGCGGAGGGCCACGGCGCGGTCCTCGACGGCGAAGGTCACCAGCTGGTGCTGGCGGCGGGCGACCCTGCCGCGGTGCCCGAGTTCGAGATCGTCGAGGTGGCGGAGGAAGACCTGACCGAGGCGATCGGCGCTGCCGCGCTGACCGGCTTCGACGTCACCGCCGGGCCGCCGGTGCGGGTGCGGGTGCTCGCGATCTCGGACAACGAGCACGTCGTCGTCTGCGTGGTGCACCACATCGCCGCCGACGGCTTCTCGTTCGCGCCGCTGACCAGGGATCTGCTCACCGCCTACGCCGAACGGCGCGGTGGCGGCGCGCCGCAATGGCCGCCGCTGCCGGTGCAGTACGTCGACTACACGCTGTGGCAGCGCGAACTGCTCGGCGCCGAGCACGACCCGGATTCGCTGCTCGCCGCGCAAGTGGCCTTCTGGCGAAAGACGCTGTCCGGCTTGCCCGAACAGCTCGAACTGCCCACCGACCGGCCGCGTCCCGCCGTGTCGAGCCGGGCGGGCGGGTCGTTGAGCGTCCAGGTCCCCGCCTCGGTGCACGCCGGTCTGTCCGCGCTGGCCCGCGAGCACAACGCCACGCTGTTCATGGTGGTGCACACCGCGCTGGCCATGCTGCTGGCCCGGCTCTCCGGCACCCGCGACATCGCGATCGGCACCCCGGTGGCCGGCCGTGGCGAGCAGGCGCTCGACGAGCTGATCGGCATGTTCGTCAACACCCTGGTCCTGCGCACCGAGGTGAATCCGGCGACGAACTTCGGCGGGCTACTCGCCGAGGTCAGAGCACGCGATCTGGCCGCCTTCGGACATGCCGATGTGCCGTTCGAGCGGCTCGTCGACCTGCTGGAGCCGGTGCGTTCGACCGCGCGGCACCCGCTGTTCCAGGTGATGCTGACCTTCCAGAACCTGGCCCGCACCGACCTGGCGTTGCCCGGCCTCGCCGTCTCCGCCGCCGACTTCACGGTGCCACTGGCGAAGTTCGATCTGCAGGTGGAGCTCGCCGAACACATCGGCGTCGACGGCGCGCCGCAGGGCCTGGCGGCCACCTTCGTCTATGCCACCGACCTCTTCGACCGCGCCACGGTCGCCGACTTCGCCGACCGCTGGACGCGGGTGCTCGCCGCGGTGGTGGCCGACCCGGCCAAGCCGGTCGGCGATATCGACGTGCTCGCCCCCGGCGAGCGTGAACTCGTCCTGCGCGAGGGCTATTCGCCCGGCATCGCGGTTCCCGAGGTCACGCTCACCGACCTGATCACCGCCCAGGCGCAACAGCGTCCCGAGGCGATCGCGATCAGGGCGGGGGAGCGGTCCCTCACCTTCGCCGGCCTCCTCGGTCGGGCATCGGCGCTGGCCCGCGCGCTCGTCGTGCAGGGCGCGGGCCCGGAAACCCTGGTGGCTGTGGCCGTTGCGCGCACCGAGGAGCTGCCGGTCGCGCTGCTCGCGGTGCTGCTGTCGGGTGCGGGCTACCTGCCGATCGACTCCGGATACCCGGCGCAGCGGCTGGCCTACATCGTCGACGACGCGAAACCCGCTGTGGTGCTGACCACCTCGGCCGAGCACGGACTGCTGACGCCGCTCGCGGATCTGCCCGTGGTGTTGCTCGACGAGCCGCCCGTCTACAGCGACGCTCCGCTGCATCCCGATGAACGCCGTGCCCCGCTGCGCCCGGATCATCTCGCGTACGTCATCTACACCTCGGGTTCCACCGGCCTGCCCAAGGGCGTCGGCGTCACCCACCGCAATGTGCTCGAGCTGTTCGCCAACACCCAGCTGCTGTTCGCCTTCGACGAGGACGACGTGTGGACGGTGTTCCACTCCTTCGCCTTCGACTTCTCCGTCTGGGAACTGTGGTGCGCGCTGGCAGGCGGTTCGTCGGTGGTCGTCGTCGACCACCTGACCTCCCGGTCGCCGATCGAATTCCGCGAACTGCTGGCCCGTGAACACGTGACGGTGCTGAGCCAGACGCCTACCGCCTTCGCCCAGCTCGACGAAGCCGACCGGGCCGCGCAGGCCGCGGGCGCCATCGCGCTGCCGGTGCGGTACGTGGTCTTCGGTGGTGAGGCTCTCGACCCCCGCAAGCTCAGCCGCTGGTACGACCGCTACGGAAACGGGCCGGGCGCACCGGAACTCGTCAACATGTACGGCATCACCGAGACCACCGTCCATGTCTCGCACCAGGTCCTGACCGCGCGGACGGCGGACATCGTCGCCGACCGGGCGCCGGTGGACGCCGACCACATCGGCGGATCTGCCGTCGACCTGCCCGGCAGCCTCATCGGCCGTGCGCTGCCCGGACTGTCGGTGGTCGTCCTCGACGACCGTCTGCGTCCGGTGCCGTTCGGTGTGGCGGGTGAGCTCTACATCGCGGGCAACCAGCTCTCGCGCGGCTACCTCGGCAAGCCGGGTCTCACCGCCACCCGCTTCGTCGCCGACCCGTTCGGTGAACCGGGCGCCCGGCGCTACCGCTCCGGCGACCTCGGTCGCTGGATCGGGTTCCGTGGCACCCCCACCCTCGAATACGGCGGCCGCGGCGACCAGCAGGTGCAGCTGCGTGGTTTCCGGATCGAACCGGGCGAGATCGAGGCAGCCCTGCTGCGGGTGCCCGGCGTCGGGCAGTCCGCGGTCATCGTGCGCGCCGACGAGCACGCCGGAGACCGGCTGATCGCCTATGTCGTCCCGGCGACAGATGTAGTCGATCCGAACGACGCGCCCACGACCGTACTTCCGAAGCCGCCGGTAGGCGCGCGCTTCGGACGTGGCGACAGCGGCGCGGGGTTCGACGACGACTCCACGCCCGCCGATCTTCGCGTGGTCGCGGGTCTGGACCCGGTGGAGGTGCGGGCGGCCGTAGCCGAATTCCTCACCGGATACATGGTTCCCGACGCTGTCGTGGTGGTCGCGGAACTACCGATGACCACCAACGGCAAACTCGACCGGGCGGCACTGCCGGCACCGGAGTTCACCGCCGCCACCACCTTCCGCGCGCCGACCACTCCCATCGAACTCAGCGTCGCCGAGGTATTCGCGACCCTGCTCGGCGTGCCCGAGATCGGTCTGGACGACAACTTCTTCGACCGCGGCGGCAACTCGCTGCTGGCCACCAGGGCCATCGCCCGCATCGACCAGGCACTGAGTACCGACCTGGTGGTACGTGACCTGTTCGAGGCGCCCACCGTCGGCTCGCTCGCGGCCCGCGTGCGCCCAGGTTCGGTGGCCGCGCCACGGCCACCGCTGATTCCGGCGCAGGACCGTGGCGTCGTTCCGCTCTCGCCCGCGCAACAGCGGATGTGGTTGCTCAACCGCATCGACCCCGACTCACCGGCGTACAACATCCCGCTGGTCCTGCGGTTGCGCGGCGCGCTCGACACCTCTGCGCTGCGCTACGCCGTCGCCGATGTGCTCGAACGGCACGAGGCGCTGCGCACCCGTTTCCCGGCCGATGACGCCGACGCTGTTCCGTATCAGGAGATCCTGCCCGTCAGCGCGGTGCTGCCGACCGGCCTCGCGCTGGAGGAATGCGACGATCCACGTGACCGGGTGATGCGTTTGCTCGCGGGCGGTTTCGATGTCGCCGAGCGAGTTCCCCTGCGCGCCGGGTTGTTCACCTCGCCCGCCGAGGACCCGCTCGCGGAGGAAGAGTACGTGCTCGCCGTAGTGGTGCAGCACATCATCGCCGACGGTGCTTCGCTCGCGCCGCTGGCCCGTGACCTCGTGATCGCCTATCGGGCCCGCGTCGAAGGACGCTCACCCGCCTGGTCGCCACTGCCCGTGCAGTACGCCGACTACGCGCTGTGGCAGCGCGAGGTGCTCGGCTCGGAATCCGACGAGAATTCCACCGCCGCGAGGCAGTTGGAGTTCTGGCGGCACACGCTGTCGGGGCAGGCGGGCACGGTCGAGCTGCCGCACGACCATCCGCGCCCCTCGCACGCCTCGCTGCGCGGCGCCGATGTGAGCACCACCCTGACCGCCGACGTTCATGTCCGCCTCGCCGAGATCGCCCGCAGGCACAACGCGTCGCTGTTCATGGTCGTGCACGCGGCACTGGCCGTGCTGCTCGCCAGGATCTCCGGCAGCACCGATATCGCGATCGGCACCCCGATCGCCGGCCGGGGTGAACCCGAGCTCGACGACCTGGTCGGCATGTTCGTCAACACCCTCACCCTGCGCACCGAGGTCGACCCCAGCCGCGGTTTCGACGAATTGGTCAGCACCGCACGCGAAGTCGGCCTGGCCGCCTTCGCCAACGCCGACCTGCCGTTCGAGCGCGTGGTCGAGGAGGTGGCCCCGACCGGCACCGTGTCGCACAACCCGCTGTTCCAGGTGGTGCTCTCCTTCCACAACAACGAGACCCCCGTGCTCCGCCTGCCGGGCCTCACCATCGAGGCGATGGACCTCGCGGCCCGGCCCGCCAAGTTCGACCTGCAGGTCAACATCGAACCGCGCCTGTCGGCGACCGGCGAACCCGATGAGATCGGCATCGTCTTCACCTACGCCACCGACCTTTTCGACGAACACACCGTCGCCGCCTTCGCACGCGGGCTCACCGAGATCGTCACCGCGGTCGCCGCCGATCCCGCAGTGCGTGTCGGCGACATCGACCTGCGTGACGCCAGCGAGCGCGAACGTGAGCTGACGGCCGCGGCCTATGCCCCCGTGCCGTCGGCCAACGGTGCCGCGCTGGCACAGGAACTGGCCTCGGCCGTGGAGGAAGACCCGGACGCACCTGCGCTCGAGCTCGGTGAAACGGCGATCGCCTACGCCGAGTTCGATGCCCGCTCATCACAATTGGCGCGTTCGTTGATCGCCCGCGGCGCCGGTCCGGGTACGGGAGTCGCGGTGCGGCTCGACCGAGGGGTGGACGCGGCGATCGCGACCTGGGCGGTGCTCAAGGCAGGCGCGGCGGTGGTGCCGCTGATGACGATGGACGCCCGCCCGCCGGGCAGCAACCTCGAGGTGAAACTCGGCCTGACCATCGACATCCTCGACGCCCCCGACGGGCTGGACTGGTACGACCTGGCCGACCCCGCGCTGCGCGCCGAACTGGCCGCGGAATCACCTCGTCCGATCGGCTACGCGCACCGCACCCGTGCCCTGCGCGGCGACGACGTGGCCTTCGCCGGCGGCGGTCGCACGCTGAGCTACGACGAGCTGGCGACCGCGGCCGAGCAGGTGGCCGAGCGCGCCGGGCTCAACTTCGAATCACGCACGCGAGCGGCGGGCCGACCTGATTCGGTGGCGGGCGTGCTCGAGATCGTCGCGGCCGCGATCGCGGGCGCGACGCTGGTGATGGGGGCAGACCAGGGGGGTGCGGACGAGGTGAGCCATGTGTTCACCGAGGCCGCGGTGGCCGTTGCCGAACCCGGCGACGGGACAGGTGCGAGGATTGTCGCGCTCAGTGAGATGATCGGCAACACCGGGCAGCCGCACGAGCGGCGCGCGGTGGTCGGGATGGATGGATAGGTGGAACGAACACTGGCTGGTCCGCGCGCGGTGCGGATGAGTGGCAGTGCGCGTCTGTATCGGTACGAGGTGTGCATGACCGGGCAACGGCTAGTCGACTCCGTCGATCGGACGGAACTGTCGTGACCCGGGCGAACCGGGCGTCCGGCGCCCGCGCCCGGCAGCGCGGGAAGTCGCTGCCGCAACTGCTGTCCGTGGCGGTGGAATCCAACCCCGGTGGGCTCGCGCTGTCGTGGGACGACGGCGTGTCCGCGCCGGTGCGCTGGACCTACGCCGAGCTCGACGAACGGTCCAACCGGCTGGCCCGGCTGCTGATCGCCTACGGCGTCGGCCCCGAGGATGTGGTGGCCGTCGGCATTCCGCGTTCGCCGGAATCGGTGCTGGCGATGTGGGCGGTGACCAAGACGGGCGCGGCGTTCCTGCCCGTCGACCCGAACTATCCACCTGCTCGGGTGAGTCACATGCTGGGCGATTCCGGTGCGGTGCTCGGGGTCGCGGTCGGCACGGCGATGGACCGTCTGCCCGGTGCGCTGAGGTGGTTGTGCCTCGATGACGAGGCCGTCCGGCGCGCCACCGACGACCAGCCCGGTGATCCGGTGACCTTCGCCGACCGGGTCCGTCCGCTGCGGCTACAGCACCCCGCCTACATCGTGTACACCTCCGGTTCCACGGGGCTGCCCAAGGGCGTGGTGGTGACGCACGCCGGGCTGGCCGGGTACTGCGCCGAACAGCGCGCGCACTACGCGATCGAGCCGACCTCGCGCACGCTGCACTTCGCCTCGCCCTCGTTCGACGCGGCCGTGCTCGAACTGTTGATGGCGGTGGGCGCCGGAGCCGCCATGGTGCTCGCGCCCGCGGGCATACTCGGCGGCGCCGAGCTGGCCGACGTGCTGCGTCGCGAAGCCGTCACGCACATGTTCATCACCACCGCCGCGCTGGCATCGCTGGATCCGGCCGGGCTCGACGCGCTGGCCGTGGTCACCACCGGTGGCGAGGCGTGCCCGCCGGACCTGATCCGGCGCTGGGCCACGGATACCCGCCGGTTCCACGACTGTTACGGGCCGACCGAGACCACCATCGTGACCAATATCAGCGCGCCGCTGGTGGTCGGCGACACGATGAACATCGGGGCGCCGCTGCGTGGGGTGACCGAGTACGTGCTCGACGAGCGCCTGGTCCGGGTGCCCGACGGGATGATCGGCGAGCTGTACATCGCCGGTCACGGGCTGGCGCGTGGCTATCACCGTCAGCCGGGTCTCACGGCGTCGCGCTTCGTCGCCGATCCCTTCGCCGGGGCCGAGGGGCGGATGTACCGCACCGGCGACCTGGTGCGCCGCCGGGTGGACGGTGCGATCGAGTTCGTGGGACGCAACGACTTCCAGGTGAAGGTGCGTGGGTTCCGGATCGAACTGGGTGAGATCGACACCGTGCTCACCGGGCACGACACCGTCGACTTCGCGGTGACCGTGGGTCATGAACTCGACAACGGCACCACGATTCTCGCCGCGTACGTCCACGCCGCGCCCGGCGCGCGCATCGAGACCGACCAGCTGTTCGAGCACGCCAAGGCCGGGCTGCCCGCGCACATGGTCCCGACCGCGCTGACCGTGCTCGACGCCATTCCCCTGACTCCGGTCGGCAAGCTCGATCGGGCCGCCCTGCCCGCGCCCACCCTGCGTGCCGAGGAGTTCCGGGCGCCCTCGGGTGCGATGGAAGAGCTGGTGGCGCATGTCTTCACCGAGTTGCTGGCACCGGAGAACCCGGTGGGCGCCGATGACGACTTCTTCGCCCTCGGCGGCAATTCGCTGCTCGCCACGCGGGCGGCCGCGCGCCTCGGAGCGGAGCTGTCGGCTCGGGTGCCCGCCGGTCATGTCTTCGAAAGTCCCACTGTCGCCGGTCTCGCCGCACTGCTCGAACCGCTGAAGGGCGCGGGCGGCCACGCGCCGCTGGCACCTCGCGAACGCCCCGAGCTGATTCCGCTCTCGCCCGCCCAACAGCGGATGTGGTTCCTCAACCAGTTCGATCCGGGTTCGACCGCGGAGACGATCCCGTTCGCGCTGCGCCTGTCCGGACCGTTCGACGCGCGCGCCCTGCACGCGGCGCTGTCGGACCTGGTCGCCCGGCACGAATCCCTGCGCACTCTGTACCCGGTCCACACCGCCGAGGGGTACGAGCGAGGTGCCGACGGTGCGGTGGTGGACGGCGTCGGCCACCAGGTGGTGTTGCCGATGGCGCAAGCCGTCCCCGATGTGCTGGTCGACTCGCTCACCGAGGACGAATTGCCGCTGTGGCTGGGCGAATTCGCCGCCACCGGGTTCGATGTCGCCGCCGGTGTGCCGTTCCGGGTGGCGCTGGCCGAGCTCGGGCCGCACGATCACGTGCTCGCCGTGGCCTTGCACCACATCACCGCCGACGGCGCCTCGGTCGCACCGCTGCTGCGTGACCTGCTCGGCGCCTACCTCGCCCGCCGCAACCGATCGCGACCCCGATGGCAGCCGCTGCCGGTGCAGTACGTCGACTACACGCTGTGGCATCGCGAGCTCCTCGGCGCCGAAGACGACCCGGATTCGGTGGCCGCCGCCCAGATCGCGCACTGGCGCACGGCGCTCGCGGGACTGCCCGACCGACTCGACCTGCCGACCGATCGCCCACGCCCGCCCGTCTTCACCGGTCGCGGCGCCGAATTCGGGTTCCAGATTCCGGCGGCGGTGCACACGGCACTCGCCGCGCTCGCCCAGCGCAGCGGTACCTCCGAATTCATGGTCGTCCACGCGGCTTTCGCGGTGCTGCTGGGCCGGGTCGCGCACACCGACGACATCGCCATCGGTACCCCGGTGGCCGGTCGCGGCGCCAGGGAACTCGACGACCTGATCGGCATGTTCGTCAACACGCTCGTCCTGCGCACGCATCTCGACCCGCGCGCCAGCTTCGCCGAGCTGCTGCGCGCGACCAAGCGGGCCGACCTCGCCGCTTTCGCCCACGCCGACCTGCCGTTCGAGCGCCTGGTAGAACTGCTCGATCCGGTTCGCTCGCAGGCCCATCACCCGCTGTTCCAGGTTGCCCTGTTCTTCCAGAATCTGGACCTGCCGAACCTGCGCCTGCCCGGTCTCGACGCCACTCCTGTCGAATTCGGCGGTGCGGTAGCGCGTTTCGACCTACAGCTCACGATCGTGCCGGGTGCGGACCCGGCCGAGCCGATGGCCGCGTCGTTCAACTACGCCACCGATCTGTTCGATGCGGCCACCATCGAGATCCTGGCGGCCCGGTTCACCCGCCTGCTCGACGCGGTCGCCACCGACGCCGATCTCGCGATCGCCGAGATCGACCTGATCACCGAGGTCGAGCGCGAGCAGAGCCTGGTGAGCTGGAACGAAACCCGCCACCCCGTGCCGCCGGAGCCGATGCTCGACGCGTATCGCCGTGCGGTGCAGACGCATCCGGATGCCACCGCGCTGGTCTACGAGGACACCGAGCTGACCTACCGGCAGTTCGACGAGCGCGTGAATGCCCTCGCCCGGCTGCTGATCGACCAGGGCGTCGGTCCCGAAAGCCTTGTCGGCCTTGCTGTCCGGCGATCGCCCGACCTGGTGATCGGGATGTACGCGGTGCTCACCGCGGGTGGCGCCTACGTGCCGCTGGATCCCGACCATCCGGCCGATCGCATCGCCTACATCCTCGACACCGCCCGCCCGGCCTGCGTGCTGAGCACCAGTGCCGACGTCATCGAAGTTCCGCCCGGGACCTCGCTGCTGTTGCTCGACGAGCTCGATGTCGCCGGCGTACCGGGTGATCCCGTCCTCGCACCGGAGTTGCGCGCACCGCTGCACCCCGACCACCCGGCCTACGTCATCTTCACCTCGGGGTCCACGGGCAAGCCCAAGGGCGTCGCGATCTCGCACGCCGCCATCCACAACCAGCTCGTCTGGATGCTGGCGAAATACCCACTCGCGCTGGGCGATGTGTACCTGCAGAAAACCGCGACCACCTTCGACGTGTCGCTGTGGGGCTACTTCATGCCGCTGCGGGTCGGCGCGAAACTGGTGCTGGCCACCCCGGACGGCCACCGCGATCCTGCCTATCTGATCGACTTGATCGGCAAGCACAAGGTCACCGTCACCGACTTCGTCCCGTCGATGCTCACGATGTTCGCCACCCAGGCGGCAGCTGTCGGCACGGACTCCGCGTCCGAAGGCAATGCCGACCTGGAGTCGCTGCGCGAGATCTTCGTCATCGGTGAGGCGCTGCCCGCCGAGACCGTCGACGCCATGGCCGCGGTCAGTTCGGCCAGGTTGCACAATCTGTACGGGCCGACCGAAGCCGCTGTTTCGGTGACGTACTGGCCGGCCCGCCCTGGTGAGCGCTCGGTGCCGATCGGTTTGCCGCAGTGGAACTCCCGCGTGTACGTCCTCGACGATCGGCTGCGACCGGTGCCACCCGGTATCGCGGGCGAGCTCTATCTCGCGGGCGATCAGCTCGCGCGCGGTTATGTCGCGCGACCCGGTCTCACCGCCGATCGATTCGTCGCCGACCCCTTCGCCCCGGCCTCCGGCCTCGCCGCGGCGGGCGCTCGCATGTACCGCACCGGTGACCTGGTGGTGTGGCGTCGGCCCACCGCGAATGCCCCGCACCGGCTGGACTACCTGGGGCGCATCGACTTCCAGGTGAAGTTCCGCGGACAGCGGATCGAGCTCGGCGAGATCGAGACCGCGCTGCTGGCGCACGAATCCGTCAGCCAGGCAGTGGCATTGGTCGCGGCGACCGAGCTCGGTGACCAGTTGGTCGCCTACGTGGTGCCCGCGCCCGGCCACGCCGCCGAGCCCGACCGGCTCCAAGCCGCTGTCTCGAAGACCTTGCCGGTCTACATGGTTCCGGCGTCGATCACCGTGCTCGGCGAGCTGCCGCTCAATCCCAGCGGCAAGCTCGACCGCAAGGCGCTGCCCGCGCCGAGCTTTACCGCCCGGGCGTTCCGCGCGCCGAGCACCACCCAGGAGCGGCTCGTCGCCGATCTGTTCGGGGAAGTGCTCGGCCGCACCGACATCGGCGCCGACGACGACTTCTTCGCACTCGGTGGCAACTCGCTGATCGCCACCCGCCTGGTCGCCCGCCTCGGCGCCGCCACCGGTGGCCGCATCGCCGTGCGCACCCTCTTCGAAACCCCGACCGTCGCCGGGCTCGCGGCGGTGCTCGACCCCGGCGCGGCGGCGCAGCCGACCAGTGGCCTCGGCACCCTGCCCCGCCCCGACGAGCTGCCGCTGTCGCCCGCCCAGCGCCGGATGTGGTTCCTCAACCGCTTCGACCAGGGCGCCGACGACGGAGCCGCCGCTTACAACCTGCCCTTCGCGCTACGGCTGACCGGCGCCCTCGACGTCGCGGCGCTCACCACCGCGCTGCGCGACGTACTGGCCCGCCACGAGGTCCTGCGCACGGTCTACCCCGACACCGCCGACGGCCCGATTCAGCAGGTTCTCCCCATCGACCAGGTCCACCTCGACTTCACTGTGCACCGGATCAGCGCCGGCCAGCCGACGGCCGGTGAGGCCGGATCCCAGGATGCCGCGACCTCGCTGATCGCCGCGGTGACCGCGCTCGCGTCGACCGCGTTCGACGTGACCGTCGAGGTTCCGTTGCGGGTCCGGCTGTTCGATGTCACGGACAGCGGACCCGACGCGCCCACGGAGTACGTGCTCGCCGTGGTGGTGCACCACATCGCCGCCGACGCCTCCTCGATGGCGCCGCTGGTGCGCGATGTGACCACCGCCTACCTCGCACGGACCGCCGGACATGCCCCGGAGTGGGCCGCGCTGCCGGTGCAGTACGCCGACTACGCGCTGTGGCAACTGGATCGGCTCGGTGCCGAGGACGAGACGGATTCGGCGGCTGCCCGACAGCTCTCGTTCTGGCGCTCCGAACTCGCCGACCTGCCGGATCTGCTCGAACTGCCCGCCGACTACCCGCGTCCCGCCGTCGCCTCCCTCGCGGGTGGACGGGTGCCGGTGCGCATCGACGCCGAGACGCACGCCGCGCTCGCGGCGCTCGCGCGCGACCGCGGCGCCACGGTGTTCATGGTGTTGCACACCGCTTTCGCCGTCCTGCTGGCCCGGCTGTCCGGTGCCGCGGACGTGGCGGTGGGCACTCCCGTCGCCGGACGCGGAGAGCGCGAACTCGACGATCTGATCGGCATGTTCGTCAACACGGTCGTTCTGCGCACCCGCTACGACGGTGGCGCCACGTTCGCCGAGCTGCTCGCCGCCCAGCGCACGAGCGACCTGGCCGCCTTCGCCGCGGCCGATGTTCCGTTCGAGCGACTGGTCGAGGTGCTCGATCCGCCGCGCTCCACGGCACGTCACCCGCTGTTCCAAGTCGGTCTGTCCTTCCAGAACATCGACCGCGCCGCACTGGAACTGCCCGGCCTGCGGATCGCGCCGGTATCGGCGGAACTCGCTGTGTCGCAATTCGATCTGCATCTGATCGTCGGCGACGGTTACGACGCCGACGGGGCGCCCACCGGCATCGAGGGCTTCTTCACCTACGCCACCGATCTCTTCGACGCCGCGACGGTGGCGGCCTTCGCCGACCGGCTGACGTTGCTGCTCGACGCGGTGATTCGCGAGCCCGCCGTGGTGGTCGGTGATGTCGACCTGCGGTCCGCCGAGGAGCGCGCGACCGAAATCGTCAGTGGTGCCGCTGATCTCGCTGTGCCCGGTGGCACGCTCGCCGACCTGCCGTCGGTCGCCAGGCCCGAAGCTGTCGCACTCGTGGCCGACCTGCCCGAGGGTCGCCTCGAGCTCACCTACGCCGAGTTCGAATCACGGGTCAACAGGCTCGCGCGGCATCTGATCTCGATCGGCGTCGGTCCCGAGTCGCTGGTCGCGCTCGCCCTGCCACGGTCGATCGATCTCGTCGTCGCCATGTACGCGGTGACCAGGTCGGGCGGCGCCTACGTGCCGATCGACCCCGATCAGCCCGCCGATCGCACCGACTACATCCTGCACACCGCCGCCCCGATCTGCGTGCTCACCAACGGTTTCCGTACCGACGCCGCGCCGGTGGTGCGCGTCGACCACCCGGTGATCGCCTCCGCTGATCCCAGCCCGATCACCGACGCCGACCGCCGCGCGCCGCTGCGCCCGGACAACACCGCCTACGTCATCTTCACCTCCGGCTCCACCGGTCGCCCCAAAGGCGTGGCGGTGCCGCACGCTGCGGTGATCAACCAGTTGCAGTGGCTACGCGGTGAATTCGGCACGGACGCCGCCGATGTGTTCCTGCTGAAGACCCCCGCCACGTTCGACCTGTCCGTCTGGGAATTCTGGTCCGCCGCCGTCTGCGGTGGCCGCCTGGTGATCGCCGCCCCCGACGGGCACCGCGACCCCGCCTACCTGGACGCCCTGATCACCGACGCGGGCGTCACCACCCTGACAGCGGTGCCGTCGCTGCTCGACGCGCTGTCCGGGTACTGGGAGTCGTCCGCGCACGACGAGAGCGGCGTCCCGAGCCGGGTCGTGCCGTTGACCCGCATCCTCGCGATCGGCGAATCCCTGCCCGCCGCGCTGGCCCAGCGTCTGCTGAAGACGTTGCCCGGCACCAGGATCGACAACCTGTACGGACCCACCGAGGCCGCTGTGTCGATCACCGATCACCGTGTCGGCACCGCCGACGTGCTGACCGTGCCGATCGGCGCGCCCGCATGGAACAGTCGCGTCTACGTTCTCGACGAGCGGTTGCGGCCCGTGGCCCCCGGCATCAGAGGCGAGCTGTATCTCGGCGGCGTCCAGTTGGCTCGCGGTTACCTGCGCAAAGCGGCCCAGACCGCTGATCGTTTCGTCGCCGATCCCTTCGAGCCCGGCGCTCGCATGTACCGCACCGGTGACCTGGTCGCGCGCACACCGCTGACCGAGGTACCGGACAGCCTGCTCCCAGCCGGTCGCGCCACAGCGGGCGGCGAGCTGATCTACCTGGGCCGCAGCGACTTCCAGGTGAAGATCCGCGGGTTCCGGGTGGAGCCCGGTGAGGTGGAAGCCGTGCTGCTCGGGCTGCCCGCGGTGACCCAGGCCGCGGTGCTCGCCCGGACCGACGCCCATTTCGGTGATCGACTGGTCGCCTATGTGGTCGGCGCGGATCTCGATGTCGCACAGCTGAAGTCCGCGCTGGGGGACAAGCTGCCGACCTATCTGGTGCCCGACGCGTTCGTTGTCCTCGGGGAACTGCCCTACACCGTCAACGGCAAGCTGGATCGAAAGGCGTTGCCCGCGCCGGTCTTCGAGGCCGCCACCTTCCGCGCCCCGGCGACCCCTACCGAACAGGTGGTCGCGGAGGTGTACGGCGAGATCCTCGGTGTCGCCTCCGTCGGCGCCGACGACGACTTCTTCGCCCTCGGCGGCAACTCGCTGCTCGCCACCAGGGCGGCGGCCCGGATCGGGACAGCGCTCGATCGCGCGGTCGGCGTCCGATTGCTGTTCGAAGCGCCGACGGTGGTCGATCTCGCTCTGCGCGTGCACCGATCGGACGAGGCCACCGCACCACGGCTGCTCGCCGGACCGCGCCCGCAGCGGGTGCCGTTGTCACTGGCACAGCAGCGGATGTGGCTGCTCAACCGGCTCGACCCCGACGCGACCGTCTACAACATCCCGGCCGCGATCCGCCTCACCGGCGCCCTCGACCTGACAGCCCTCGGGCTCGGTGTCGCCGACCTGTTCGCCCGGCACGAGGTGCTGCGCACCCGCTACCCGGCGCGCGGGGATGCGGCGATCCAGGATGTGCTCGCGCCCGACGCGGTGCGCGTCGACCTGACCCCGGTCGAGGTCGCCCCCGACCACCTCACCGACGAGGTGCGCCGGATCGTCGCCACCGGGTTCGACGTCACCGTCGAGCCGCCGGTCCGCGTGCGGCTGCTGCGCCTGGGCGCCGACGATCACGTCCTGGTGTTCGTCGCCCACCACATCAGCGCCGACGGATTCTCCATGGGGCCGCTCACCCGCGACCTCGTCCTCGCCTACACCGCGCGCACGGCCGGCTCGCCGCCCGCGTGGTCGCCGCTGCCGCTGCAATACGCCGATTACGCGGTGTGGCAACGCGACTCACTCGGCGACGAAGCCGACCCCGCCTCCACGGCCGCCGCCCAGCTGGCCTACTGGCACGACGAGCTCGCCGGCCTGCCCGAGGAGATCGCCCTCCCCGCCGACCGTCCGCGCCCTGCGGTGCAGTCCTTCGCGGGCGCCACCAGCACCTTCGAGATCGACGCCGCACTGCACGCCGAGCTCGCCGGCCTGGCCCGCGCGCAGGGCGTTACGGTGTTCATGGTCGTCCAGGCCGCGCTCGCGGTGCTGCTCGCCCGGCTCAGCGGCACCGACGACGTCGCCATCGGGACTCCGATCGCCGGCCGTGGCGCCCGTGAGCTCGACGATCTGGTCGGCATGTTCGTCAACACCCTGGTGCTGCGCAGCCGGATCGCCGAGAGCGATCCGTTCACCGCGCTGCTCACCCAGACTCGCGACACCGATCTGCGCGCCTTCGCCCACGCCGACGTCCCGTTCGAGCGGGTGGTCGATGCGCTCCAACCCGCGCGATCGGCGGGCCGACACCCGCTGTTCCAGGTGGCGCTGTCGTTCGAGAACCTCGCCCCGGTCGCCTTCGAACTGCCGGGAATCACGGTGGGCGCGCTCGACGCCCGCACTGCCGAGGCCAAGTTCGACCTGTTGCTCACCATGCGTGAGCAGCAGGACAACGGCGGCATGCACGCCGAATTCGGCTACGCGACAGACCTGTTCGATGCCGAGACGGTGCGGAGTTTCGGTGCGCGCTTCGTCCGGCTGCTCGCCGCCGTAGCCGCCGACCCCGATCTCGCCGTGGGCGATATCGACCTGCTCGACCCCGCCGAATTCCTCGCGAACATCACCTTCGCGGGCCCGGCGGCCGAGCCGGAGCGCACCCTCGCCCAGCTGATGGACGAGGCGGTGCGCGCCGATCCGACCGGCATCGCCCTGCGCGGTGACGGGCGCGGCTTCACCTACACCGAGCTCGATGCCGCCGCCAACCAGCTGGCCCGTGGCCTGATTGCCCGTGGTGCAGGCCCGGAAGTCGCTGTCGCCGTGGCGATTCGGCGCTCGGTCGAATCGGTGCTCGCGGTCTGGGCGATCGCGCGCACCGGCGCGGTGATCGTGCCGATCGACCCCGGCTATCCGGCCGAGCGGATCAGCCACATGGTCACCGACTCGGGCGCCGTCTTCGGTATCACCCTCGCCGCCGAACTCGCCGGATTGCCCACGCTGTCCGGCGCCGGCGGCTGGGTGGCGCTCGACGATCGGGCGTTCACCGCCGAGATCGCCGGCTGTGCCACCGTGGGCCTGCGCGAGATCGAACTGCTCACCCCGCCGAGCACCGCCAATGCCGCGTACATGATCTACACCTCCGGTTCGACCGGACTGCCCAAGGGCGTCGTTGTCACCCATGCCGGGCTTGCCAACTTCTGCGCCGAGCAGAAACAGCGCTACCGCCTCGACTCCGCGACGCGCGCACTGGCTTTCGCCTCCCCGTCGTTCGACGCGTCGGTGCTGGAACTGCTGCTCGCCATCGGTGGCGCGGGCACCCTGGTGGTCGCTCCGGCCGGATCCGTCGGCGGCACCGAGCTCGCCGAGCTGATCCGTACGGAGGGCGTCACCCACACCTTCCTGACCCCCTCGGTGCTGGCCACCCTCGACCCCGACGGCGTTCCCGGTCTGCGCGTCCTGATCGTCGGTGGCGAACACGTACCCGCCGACCTCGCCGCGCGCTGGAACACGCTGCCCCAGCGGCACTTCCACAACGGGTACGGTCCCACCGAGACCACCGTCATGACCGCCATCAGCGACCCGCTGCGGCCGGGCGATGCCGTGCACATGGGCGGCCCGATCCGCGGCATCCGTGCCCTGATCCTCGACGAACGCCTTCGTCCGGTCCCCGGCGGTGTCACCGGCGAGCTCTACCTCGGCGGCATCCAACTCGCCCGCGGCTACCACCAGCGCCCCGCTCTCACCGCAGCGCGCTTCATCGCCGACCCGTTCGGTCCCGAGGGCGCCCGCCTCTACCGCACCGGCGACCTCGTTCGCCGACGTGGCGATGTCCTGGAGTTCCAGGGCCGCAACGACTTCCAGGTCAAGATCCGTGGGCTGCGCATCGAGCTCGGTGAGATCGACGCCGTGCTGGCCGCCGCACCCGGAGTCTCCTGGGTCGCCACGCTCGGCCGCGACAACGGCGCCGGCTCGACGATGCTGGTGTCCTACGTCCTGGCCGACGAGGGCCGAGCGCTCGATACCGCCGAACTCACCGCGCTCGCCGCGCAGGTGCTGCCCGACTACATGGTGCCCGCCGCGATCATCGTCCTCGACGAGATTCCGCTGACCCCCGTGGGCAAGCTGGATCGGCGCGCGCTGCCGGACCCGCTCGCCGCTCGCGGCGAATACCGCCCGCCCCGTACCGCCGCCGAGAAGACCATCGCCCGGGTCGTCGCCGATGTCCTCGGCCACGACCGGGTCGGTCTCGACGACGACTTCTTCGCTCTCGGCGGCGACAGCATCACCGCCATCCAGGTCGTGTCGCGGGCCTCGGCCGCCGGAGTGGTCCTGCGACCGCGCGACCTGTTCGACGCGCGCACCGTCGCCGCGCTCGCCGGACGCGCCGAAGTCGCCGTCGCACCGAGTGCGCCGTCGGCCACGCTCCCGCTCACCGCCACCGCCGCCCAGCTCGCCGAAGCGGGCGAGGCCGCGGTCGAACCCCGCGCGGTACTGCTCGAAGTACCGGCAGACTGCCCGGACGAGGCCGTCGCGGCCGCCGCAGCCGCGGTGATGAACCAGCATCCGATGCTGTGGGCGTTGCTCGACCGCACCGGCGACACGCCGGTGCTGCGCATCCCGCCGCCCGACGAACGCATCGGCGACGCCTTCCGCAGGCTCGACAACGAAGACGGTGAGTCCTCGCTGCCCGTCGACGACATCGTGGCCGCGGCCTCGGCGGCGCTAGACCCGGACGAGGGCCGCAACATCCACTTCGTCCTCACCGGCGACGCCGGTAGCTCGGCCACCCTGGTCGTCGTCGCCAATGCCCTCGTCCTGGACGAGAATTCGTGGCGCGCGGTGGTCGACCAGCTGACCACGGCCTGGAGCCGCGGCCGCCACGCCGCACCCGCCGCACCCGATGCCGGACTCGGCGACCTGGTACGCCACCTCGCTGCGTACCCGTCCACCGCCGCCGCACGGGCCGAACGCGCCTACTGGCATCGCGCGATCCGATCCAGGGCAGGCGAATCCGGCGATCTGCACCTGCGCAACCGGGTCTCGCTGAGCATCACCGGCGAGGGCACCACCGCGGTGCGCACCGTCGCCGATGCCTACCGCGCCACTGTCGACGAGGTACTGCTCACCGCCGCCGCGCTGGCCCTGCACACGGCCGCCGACACCGCCGCGGCACGGGCGATCGGCACGGTGGTGCGGCTGCGCGCCGACCAGCGCCTGCTCGGCCGACCCGATGCGGAGAACGTCGTCGGCGGGTTCACCACCGACTACCCGCTCGCGCTGCGCCTGGACGGCATCGACGTCGCCGACGCGCTCGTCGGCGGTCCCGCCGCGGGAACGGCCCTGGCCCAGATCAAGGAACTGCGCCGCGCGGTTCCCGCCCACGGCGCCGGCTTCGGTCTGCTCCGCTACCTCGACACCGAGACCGCCGACAGCGTCCGCACATTGGATCGCGGCCGATTCGCCGTCCGTCTGCGCGACCTGCGCCCCGCGCGCGTGCACACCGATGTGGCCGCCGACGACCTCGCCCTGGTGCTCACAGTCGACGCGACCGATGACGGCTTGGTCGCCCGATTCGACTACGCCACCGCCGTACTCACCGCGGACGCGGTCAAGACCTTCGCCGAACACTGGATCCGCGCGCTCGGCGGACTCGCCGAACACGGATTGCAGCCCGGCGCGGGCGGATTCACGCCGTCGGACTTCCCGCTGGTGCGACTCGGCCAAACCGAGCTGACGCGTCTGGTCCGCCGCTACCCGCTGCTCAGCGACGTGTGGCCGGTGACGCCGCTGCAATCGGGCATGCTGTTCCACGCGCTGCTCGCGGAGAACTCGGTCGACCCCTACATCACCCAGTTCGTGCTCGACCTCGATCTGTCCGTGGACGACGAGAAACTGCACGAGGCGGCACAGGCCGTGCTCGACCGGCACGACAACCTGCGCGTCGCGTTCGCCACCGACGCCGCGGGCACCCCCCTGCAAGTGGTGCTCGACGACATCGACGTGCCGTGGCGGGTCATCGACACAGTGCTCGATGGCGCCCCTCCCGAGGGCCCTGCGTGGTCACGCTCCGCTGCCGCCTCCGGGCCCGCCGGTCGGGGCGCGGACGACGCCGCCTACCAGCGCATTCGCGCCGCCGATCTGGCCGCGCACTTCGACATGGCCGCCGCGCCGCTGCTGCGGTTCACGCTGGTGCGCACCGCCGAGACCGCGCACCTGCTCGTCACCAGCCACCACATCCTGATCGACGGCTGGTCGACCCCGCTGCTGCTACAGGAACTGCTCACCGCGTACGTGGTCGGCGGTCGGAGCAGGCGCCTGCCCAAGGTCGCGCCCTACCGCGATTACCTGGCCTGGCTCGTCGGCCAGGATCTCGAAGCCGCCAGGACCGCATGGCGCACCGCGCTCACCGGCCTGGCCGAACCCACTCCGCTCGCGCCCGTCGATCAGGGCCGCGAGATCGCCACGGGCACCGGCGAAACCGGGTTCGTGCTCGCCCCGGCGGACACCGCCGCGCTGAGCGAACTCGCCGCGAGCCTCGGCGTCACGGTGAACACCGTGGTCCAGGCGGCCTGGGGCCTGCTCATCGCACGGCTGGTGGATCGCGACGACGTGGTGTTCGGCGCCACCGTCTCGGGCAGGCCGGCCGAGCTCGACGGCGTGGAACGAATGGTCGGGCTGTTCCTCAACGCGATTCCCGTTCGCGTGCGGTTGCGTCCCGGCGATACCGTCGCCGAGCTGCTGCGCACGCTGCAGGACGATCAAGCCGCGCTGCTCGATCACCACTATCTGGGGCTCGGTGAGATCCAGGAGATCGCGGGCATCGACGCGCTGTTCGACTCGCTCGTCGTCTTCGAGTCGTTCCCGGTCGACCGCGAAGGACTGGCACAGGCCGCGTCCGGATCGGCCGCCGTCACCGGGATGGACGCGGCCAACGGCACCCACTACCCGCTCACCGTGCAGGTGGTCGCCGACGGGCAGCTCCGGGTCTCGGTGAAGTACCTGCGCGATGTGTTCGGCGAGGACACCGCCACCGCGCTGGCGCAACGCTTTTCGATGCTGCTGGCGAGGTTCGTCGCGAGTCCGCAGGCCAGGATCGCCGAGATCGATGTGCTGCTCGCGGAGGAACGCGCGACCCTGGCGGCGGTCAACGCCACCGACGCGCCCGAACTGCTCGACGAGGCGACGCTGCTGTCGCTGTTCGACGCGCAGGTCCGGCGCACGCCCCAGGCCACCGCACTGGTCGACGGTGAAACCACCTACACCTACGCGGAATTCGACGAACGCGTGCGCGAGCTCGCCGGTTCCCTCCGTACACGGGGCGCCCGGCCGGAGACGCTCGTCGCGGTCGCGATGCGGCGCGGCATCGACCTGGTGACCGCGATCTACGCGGTGCTGCGGACCGGTGCGGCGTACGTACCGGTCGACCCGGACCACCCCGCCGAACGGACCGACCGGGTGCTGGCTTCGGCCGCGCCGATCTGTGTGCTCGCCACCGCCGGTTTCACCACCGACTCCGGCATTCCCGTCCTCGAGCTAGCCGCCGTCAGTGGCGAAGCGGCGGAGCTGGAGCTGCCGAAGGCCGACAATCTCGCCTACGTCATCCACACCTCCGGGTCCACCGGCACGCCCAAGGGCGTCATGCTGACGCACCGGCAGCTGGTCAACCAGTTCCGCTGGGCGCAGCGCACCTACCCGCACGGCCCCGGCGACGTGGTCCTGCACAAGACCCCGGTCACCTTCGACATCTCCACCTGGGAGTTGCTGTGGCCGTTGCAGACCGGCGCCACGGTGGTGATCGCCGCCCCCGACGGTCACCGTGACCCGGCCTACCTGGCCGAGGTGATCACCGAACGCGCCGTCACCACCGTGCATTTCGTGCCGTCGATGCTGGACGCCTTCCTCGCCGACCGTGACACGGGCGAATTCCCCTCGCTGCGGCGGGTGTTCGCGGCGGGCGAGGCGCTGACGTCCTCGACCGCGCGCCGGTTCGGCCAGGTGCTGCCCGCGGCGGCGCTGGTCAACTGGTACGGCCCCGCCGAAGCCACCGTGGTGACCGCGGCGCAGGTAGAAGCCGGTCCCGCCGTGGGTATCTCGATCGGCATACCGGTCGCCAACACGCGCGTCCACGTGCTCGACCGGCAACTGCGACCCGTCCCGCCCGGTACCGCGGGGGAGCTGTACCTGGAAGGGGTGCAGCTGGCCCGCGGCTACCTCGGCGCGCCCACCCTCACGGCCGAACGCTTCGTCGCCCATCCCGGCGGCGGCAGGCTCTACCGCACCGGCGACGTCGTGCGCTGGACTACCGACGAGAGCCTGGAGTACCTGGGCCGCAGTGACTTCCAGGTGAAGCTGCGCGGTCAGCGCATCGAGCTCGGTGAGGTCGAGGCGGTCCTGCGCGATCATCACAGTGTCCGGCATGCTGCCGTCGCGCTCGTCCACGGCCCGACGGGAGACCGGCTGGTCGGCTACGTGGTGCCGGTCGAACCGCCGGTCGAGGAAGCCCCCGCGTCGGCCCGACCGGAGGGCTATTCGATCGAAAGCGGCGCCACTACCACTGGTTTCGATCAAGTCGCCTTGCTCACCCACGCCAGGGCAGCGCTCCCGTCGTACATGGTTCCGGCGACCGTGGTGATCCTGAGCTCGCTGCCGCTCAACGCCAGCGGCAAGCTCGACCGCAAGGCCCTGCCCGTCCCCGCCTTCACCACCCGCGCCTACCGCCCGCCGACCACGCCGTTGCAGCGTGCCGTCGCCGAGGTCTACGCGGAGGTGCTCGGCGCGGGCAAGGTCGGCCTCGACGACGACTTCTTCGAACTCGGCGGCAACTCCCTGATCGCCACCAAGGCGATCAGCCGCCTGCGTACCAGGGTCGGCGCCGAGGTGCGGGTGCAATGGTTCTTCACCGACGCCACTGTCGCCGC
The DNA here is from genome assembly GCF_042794235.1 of Nocardia sp. NPDC056541. Classification (NCBI taxonomy): domain Bacteria; kingdom Bacillati; phylum Actinomycetota; class Actinomycetes; order Mycobacteriales; family Nocardiaceae; genus Nocardia; species Nocardia sp. NPDC056541. The sequence continues at coordinate 190,819 of NZ_JBHTUD010000015.1, read as the reverse complement.
GCTGGCCGAGCGGATCGACGCCACCCAGTCCGCCGGCGGCGATCGCGACCTCACCTCCGACCTCGAATCCGACGACGCCCTCGGCGTCCTGCTGGCCATCCGCAACCGGGTGCCGCACGGCACGGAAGCCGGCGGAGCGCTGTTCTGCATCCACCCGATGTACGGGCTGTCCTGGTGCTACGCCGGGCTGGCACAGTACATTCCGGCGCGGCGGCCGATCTTCGGGCTCCAGTCGCCCGCGCTGAGCGAGGCGGGCTACCTGCCGGGCACGCTCGCCGAGATGGCGCGCCGCTACGCCGCCGAGATCAGGACCCAGCAGCCGCACGGCCCGTACCGGCTGATGGGCTGGTCGCTGGGCGGTGTGCTCGCCCACGCCGTAGCCACCGAACTCCAGGCGGCTGGGGAGCAGGTGTCGTTGCTGGCGATGCTGGATTCGCATCCCGATATCGATGTCCCCGATTTCCACACGGCGGTCCGCGACGCGCTCGCCGAACTCGGCGTCGATATCAGCGCGGCGCTGCCCGCCGCGGGGGTACGCGAGCTCAGCGAGGACGCACTGGCCGCGCTGCACGCGATCATCCCGGCCAACATGGCCGTACTCACCCCCGAACGGGTGCGCCGGATCTATCGCAGCGCGGTGCGCTCGGCGGAGCTGATCGCCGAACACCGGCCCGCGGTGTTCCGCGGCAGGCTGGAATACTTCAGCGCGCTCGGACATGAGGCGGCGGCGGCCAATTGGGCCCCGTATGTCGACGGCGCGGTGCGTGATCGGCCGGTCGCGGTGGTGCATGATCAGATGACCTCGCCGCAGGCGCTGGCGGAGATCGGTCCGCGATTGGCGGAGCTGCTCGACGCCGGTGACCGCGCGGCGGGGGCACGGTGACACCAACGCTGGTGCGCGGCGACATGAACGCTGGGGCGCAATGACATCAGCGGTGCCGGTGAGGCATGATGTGACCGCGCTGTTGTAACGATTACCCCTGTTGTAACCACCGGATAACCCGTAGGGTCTGGCTGGTTGCAACTTCGTGCCCTGTCGGAGCACGGACCGAATCGGAATTCGAGACGAAGCGAAGGTGCGAAATTGATGCGTCGGCACACCCGGCGTCGTGGCTCCCGGGCCGCGGCGATGATCGCGGCAACGGCAGTGGCGGCGGGACTGATGTCCGGCATCGGTACGAGCCCGGCGTCAGCTGACCCGATCATCGATTCCAAGAGCCTGCTCGCCAACCCGGTCTCCGAGGACGGCTCCAAGATCGTCAAGGCCGAAGTGAAGGACTCGCGCAGTCTGCGACTGCACGTGTACTCCGCGGCCATGGACCAGAACATCATCGTCGACGTGCAGCGCCCCGCCGACGCCTCGGTCCCGCGCCCCACCCTGTACCTGCTCAACGGTGCGGGCGGCGGCGAGGATTCGGCGTCGTGGGTGGCCAAGACCGACGCGCTCGAATTCCTCGGCGACAAGAACGTCAACGTCATCCAGCCGATCGGTGGCGCCTGGAGCTACTACACCGACTGGATCCACGACGACCCGGTCCTCGGCCGCAACAAGTGGAAGACCTTCTTCACCGAGGAACTGCCCCCGCTGGTCGACGGCGCGCTCGGTACCAACGGTGTGAACGCCATCGCGGGTCTGTCCACCTCCGGCACCACCGTGCTCGCGCTGCCGATCGCCAAGCCCGGCCTGTACAAGGCGGCCGCGGCGTACAGCGGTTGCGCGCAGACCTCCGACCCGGTCGGTTCGGAGTTCGTGAAGGTCACGGTCGAGACCTGGGGTGGCGGCGACACCATGAACATGTGGGGTCCGCAGGGCTCGCAGGATTGGGTCGCGAACGACCCGTACGTGAATGCCGAAGGTTTGCGCGGCCTCGATCTCTACATCTCCACCGGCAACGGCCTGCCCGGCCCGTACGACACCCTCGACGGTCCGTACGCGCTGCCCGGCGCCTACGGCCTGGCCAACCAGATCGTCATCGGTGGCGTCATCGAGGCGGGTACCAACTACTGCACGCACAACCTGGCCAACCGGCTCAACGAGCTGGGTATCCCGGCGACCTTCAACTTCCGCCCCAGCGGCACCCACTCGTGGGGCTACTGGAAGGACGAGCTGAAGCTGTCGTGGCCGACCCTGGCCCGCGGGCTCGGCCTGTAAGCGCTGGTTTATCCCGAACCGCCCCGATAGCGAGCACGTCGCTGCCGGGGCGGTCCCATTTCCTCGACCTGCCCTCGACGTTTGCGAATTGTGGTTAACTTAGGTTGACTTGGACCAACCCGGTTCGCGCAACGGAAAGTGAGTGCATGGTCGCCGATCGCAGTGAGGCCGAACAGGCCCGCGAGCCGACGGCCGCACCTGCCCGTGTCGTGCGCCGCAGGCCGAAGGACCGCAAGATGCAGATCATGCGGGCCGCCGCCCGTGCGTTCAGCGCGCGCGGCTACTACCCGGTCGGCGTGGACGAGATCGCCGCCGAGGTCGGCATCTCCGGACCCGCGCTGTACCGCCACTTCGCCAACAAGTACGCGCTGCTCGTCGCCGCCGCCGAGGAGGGCGCTCGGGGTTTGCGCGATGTCGCCGCGGCGGCCGACGACCCGTCGCTGAGCCCGGAAGCCAGGCTCGACGCGGTGCTCACCGCCGTCGCCGAACGCAATATCGACATCCGGCGCGAGGCCGGGCTCTACCGCTGGGAACGCCGCTACCTCGAGCCCGACGACCGGGTGCGCATTCGCGCGTTCTATCGCGAACTCGAGGCGAACGTCGCCGCGCGGATCGCCGACGTCCGGCCGGAGGCGAGCGCCGACGACCGCATCCTGCTCGCCGTCGGCGCGCTGAGTTCGCTGGCCAGCATCGCCGCCCACCGCACCACCCTCTCGCACGGCCGCATGCTCGCGGTGCAGCGCGAGATGGCCTGGGCGATCGTGCGCGCCGAGCTGCCGCCGACCCCCGCCGCGGCCGAGCCCGACAAGCAGCCCCGTGGCCTTCCGGTCACTTCGAAACGTGAACAGCTGCTCACCGAGGCGATCCGGATCTTCGGCCGCAACGGGTATCACGAATCCGGCATCGAGGAGATCGGCGCCGCCGTCGGCATCAACGCCTCCAGCGTGTACCGCCACTTCGACAGCAAGGCCGACCTGCTCGCGGCCGCCTTTCATCGCACCGCCGACCGGCTCGCGGTCGCGATCGGCGAGGCGCTGGCCGAGAGCGAGAACCGGGCCGACGCCGCCCGCCGCATCGCCGACCAGCACGCGCGCCTCACCTTCGCGACGCCCGAGATCGCGCCCGTCTACTACGCGGAGTTCAGCAACCTCCCGCAGGCCGAACAGCACCGCCTGCGCGCCATCCAGCGGCAGAACATCCTGGAATGGGCCAACCTGCTCGACGGCGACCCGATCGAAGCCCGCTTCCGGGTGCACGCCGCGGTCGGCCAGATCATCGATGTCGGCCGGCTGTTGCGCTTCGACTCGCGCCCCGAACAGCTCGCCCGCCTCGCCGCGCTGACCGGCGCGGTGCTGCTCGGCAGCGGCTCGGCGGACGGGAACTAGCCGCTCAGCCGCGGCCGTGGCGTAAACGGAACAGGGCCTTCGCCGTCTGCAAGTGCCCTGGTCGGCGGTCGAAGGTCGACAGCCGGATCGGGGCCCGGTAGCGCCTGCGCGCGATCGACATCGTGCGGCTGTATTCGTACAGCCCGTGCTGACCGTGGCTGTGTCCCTGGCCGTATTCGCCGACACCGCCGAACGGCAGGGCCGGGATGCCGGTGAACGCGGTCGACGAATTCACCGTCACCACACCCACTTTCAGCTGTTCGGCGATGAGCTCCGCACTGGGGATGTCGAGGGTGAAGATGGTGACGGCGATGCCGTTGCCCGCCGCGTTCACCCGGGTGACCGCATCGGCCAGGTCGGCGACCCGGTTCACCACGAGCACCGGGCCGAGCCCTTCGCCGGTGATCGCGATGCTCTCCTCCGGCACCTCGGCCAGCACGATCGGCTCCACGTACGGGTCGCGGAACGAATCGAGCCCGCCGAGCACCGCGTGCCCGCCGTGGGCGAGCGCATCACGGACCTGTCTGCGCACCACGTCGACCTGGGTGGCATTGATCATCGGCCCGTAGGAGGCGCGGTTGTCGGCACCGGGACGCAGTTTCGCCGCCCGCTCGGCCACCCTGGCCAGGAAGTCGTCGAACACCGAATCGGCGACATAACAGCGCTGGATGCCCGAGGAGTTCTGTCCGGCATTGGCCATCGCCCCGAACACCGCCGCCTCCGCGGCCGCGTCGAGCACCGCGTCGACGTGCACGATCATGCTGCCCTTGCCGCTGTTCTCCACCACCACCGGCGTCAGCGTCTGGGCGCACAGCGCGATCACCTCGCGTCCGCGCGCTTCGGGCCCGGCGTAGGCGATCTTGTCCACCTCGGCCTTGCACAGGGCGGTAGCGGTCCGCGAATTTCCGGTAACCGCTTGCAGCACGGGTTGTTCGGGCGATACCGCGGCCCAGCTGTCGGCCAGCCAGGTGCCGACACCGGTACTGAGTTCGTGCGGATTGAACACCACGGTGTTGCCCGCGGCCATGGCATAGGCGATCGAACCCATCGGCGTGAAGACCGGGTTGTTCCACGCGCCGAGTACGCCGATCACGCCCAGCGGGAGGTAGCCGACGGAGGCGTGCTGATTGCGGGTGAACCAGCCGGTGGACAGGCGCTTTCGGCCCAGCGTGCGCTCGGCGTTGCGGGCGGCCCAGTCCAGATTCTCCACCGCCAGCATCACTTCGAGAGTGGCGTCGGCCTCCGGTTTGCCGGTCTCGCTGCGCAGCAGCTCCACCAACTCGCCTGCGTTCCTGGCGATCTCGCGACGCCAGTCGAGGAGCAGGTGCTTACGCTCGCTGAACGCGAGTTCCCCCCACCAGTTCTGGGTGGCGCGCGCGGTGCGCACAGCGCGGGTGACCTCGGCCGTGCCCTGCACGGGATACTGCGCGAGCTGTTCACCGGTGCGCGGATCGAAAGCCGTGAGCACATCGGATCGACCGGCGGGCGCGGCGGCGGTAGGAGCCGACTCGACCATGGTCACCTCCCCAAGATCGAACACGCCCGCGCGCGGGCCGGTGAGACGAGTGTTTCCCCGCTGTCAGCGTATGGGCGCGCGGCCCGGCCGACAAGGTTCGCGCACTGCCCTTGCACTGCCCAGGTGAGCAACACCACAGCGCGTCGCAGGCAGCGCCCGGCAAACCGGGCGCATCAACGCAGACCGGGCCCGGAAAACCGCCGGACCGGTAACATCGCGCCGAACGGTATGGATCACTTACCGGGAAGAATTTATTCCGCGTGCGCTCGTCTCTTCCAGGGCCGTGCGCACCGGCCGATGGTGGAGAGTTGATGCCGAGTTCGATCTCAGTGGATTCGCCCGCAGGTGGCGTCGCGTCGAGCGACAGTGAACCCGCGGTGCTGGTGTCCGACGTGCGCAAGTCGTTCGGCGATGTGCACGCTTTGCAGGGCATCAGTTTCCAGGCCGACAAGGCCAGTGTGCTGGGTATTCTCGGCCCCAACGGCGCGGGCAAGACCACCATGGTCAAGGTCCTGTCGACCCTGCTCCGTCCCGACTCCGGCACCGCCGTCGTCGCGGGGCACGACGTGCTCACCGATGCCGCGGGCGTGCGCCGCTCGATCATGATGACCGGCCAGTACGCCGCGCTCGACGAGAATCTGACCGGCCGGGAGAACCTCGAGCTGTTCGGTCGCCTGATGGGCCTGACCAAGTCGGCCGCTCGCAAGCGCGCCGAAGTGCTGCTCGAGGAATTCGACTTGGTGAGCGCGGGTAAGCGGGCCGTGCGCAACTACTCCGGCGGCATGCGCCGTCGCGTCGACATCGCCTGCGGGCTGGTGGTGCGGCCCGAGGTGGTGTTCCTCGACGAGCCGACCACCGGCCTCGACCCGCGCAGCCGCCAGGGCGTGTGGGATCTGGTGACCGCGCTCAAGAACCAGGGCATCACGGTGCTGCTGACCACGCAGTACCTCGAAGAGGCCGACGTGCTCAGCGACAACATCATCGTCATCGACAAGGGCACCGTCATCGCCGAGGGCACCGCCGACGAGCTCAAAGCCAAGACCGGCGGCAGCTTCTGCGAGATCGTGCCGCTCGACCCGAGCCGCGTCCCGCAGACCGTCAAGGCCCTCGGCGACCTGGTCCCGGCCGCCGTCGCCGCCGAGACCGACGGTGCCGACAAGGTGTCCATCCCGGCCCCCGACGGCGCCGCCACCCTCGCCGAGGCCCTGCGCAGGCTCGACGCCGCGGGCATCGACCTGGCCGACATCGCGCTGCGCAGGCCCTCGCTCGACGACGTGTTCCTGTCGATCACCGGCCATTCGGGCGGCCACTAGTGAGCGTGTCCACCCCCGCGGCGAACAGCTTGTTCGCCGAGCTTCCCGCTGTGCGCCCGAGCAGTTTCGCGCAGTGGCGCGCGCTGACCGGGCGCATCGTGCACACCATGGCCACCAAGGGCGAGCTGATCGTCGCGGTGCTCACTCCGCTCGTGGTGACCGTGGCCTTCTATCTGCCGTTGCGGTACGTGATGAAGGTCCAGGGCATCGACTACGCGCAGTACGTGATGCCGATCGTCGTGCTGCAGACGATGGCCATGACGATGATGTCGAACGCGCAGCTCGCGGCGTTCGAAGCGCTCACCGGGTTGAGCACTCGGTTACAGACCATGCCGATCGGTTCGCTGGTGCCGCTGATGTCGCGCATCTGCGCGGGTCTGGTGCGGTCGGTCGTCTCCCTGATCGCGACGGTCGGGTACGGCTACGTGATCGGGTTCCGGTTCACCGGCGGCTGGTTGCAGGCGCTCGCGTTCTGCGGATTCGCGCTGACCGTCGGCGTGGTGCTCACGCTCGGCGCCGACGCGCTCGGCAGCCTCACCAAGAACCCGGAGGCGCTCAGTCAGGCCCTCACGCTGCCGATTCTGATCTTCGGCATGATGTCGACCGGGTTCGTGCCCGAGGCCAGCTTCCCGTCGTGGGTGCGGCCGTTCGCGCGCAACCAGCCGATCTCGCAGTTCGCCCAGACCCTCAGCGACATGGCCGCGGGTCATCTGAGCTGGGCGGGCACGTGGGTGTCGCTGGTATGGCTCGGCGGACTGGCAGTTTTCTTCCTCCCACTGGCTGTGTGGGCGAGTGTGAGGCGATCATGACAACAATCGAGAAGACCTCGGTCGAGGAGGCCGCGGCCGACCTTCCGGTGGTGCACACCAAGCCGGAAGGTTCGGTGTCGGTGTGGTTCACCCACAGCCTGATCCAGACCAAGCGTCTGCTGATGGTGTGGTTGCGCGACCCGTCGACGACCATCCAGACCATCGCCTACCCGGCGGTGACCCTGCTGATGTTCCGGATCGTGCTCGGCGACTCGATCACCGCGGCCACCGGTGCCCCCAGCATCTACGGCCAGGCCGCGCTGCTCACCCTGGTCGCGGCCATGACCGGCGCGGTGGTGAGTGCCCTCGGGTTCAAGCGCGAGAAGGCTTCGGGGCTGCTCAGCCGGTTCTACACGATGCCGCTCAACAAGGCCTCGCTGCTGACCGGCCGACTGCTGGCCGAGATGCTGCGCATCCTGCTCACCACGCTGATCGTGCTGCTCGTCGCGGTGCCGCTCGGGTTCCTGTTCATGGAGGACCCGTTCGCCAATATCGCGCTGGTCCTGGTTCCGGTGCTGTTCGGCATCGGGTTCGCGGTGATGGTGACCGCGCTGGCCACGATCACCGAGGGCGTGATGCTGATCAGCCTCATCGGCATCCTCAACACGCTGCTGATGTTCTTCAACACCGGCTTCGTTCCCGTCTTCGCCTACCCGACCTGGTTGCAGGATGTGGTCGCCAATCAGCCGATGAGCTGTGCCATCGATGCGATGAAGGGTCTGTCCTACGGTGGGCCGGTCGCTGAACCGCTGCTGAAGACCGTCGCCTGGACGGTCGGCATGGTCGCGGTCTTCGCCTACCCGGCGATCGTCGGCTACAAGAAGGCCGCCGAGTCGTCCTGAGCCCGGACCGCCTCGCTCCTGATCGCCGCCGCGAACGTCGTGGCGGCGATCAGTGCGTTATCGGCTGGGGTAGTCCGCGCCGGCGGGAGCGAAGGGGTAGTCGAGCCAGCGGTCGCGGTTGGTCCAGCCGACGAGGTCGTAGCGCCAGCGGAACGGCCAGGTGTGGGCCACGGTGTTGAACAGCACGGCGCCGAGGGCGGTGTAGTCGTCGTGGGCCGAGAGCAGGGCCCGCTGACCTCGTTCGGATTCGGTGAAGAAGGCGTCGAACATGGCGATCGACTGATCGGTGGTGAGCCGGCCGAGACCCCACAGACCACGCATGCGCATCCAGTAGACGGCCCTGGCCTGCCACGGCCAGAGGGCTCCGATCGGGTCCTCGCCTCGCTGCACCGCGGCGACGGCGGTGTCGGCCAGCGCGAGGGAGTCGGCCACGCTGTAGCCGGTGCACGGGTGCATCATCCCGCCGCGCGAGCCGAACGGCACCGCGATCGCCGTGCCCTTCTTCGGGGGCCGCTGATCCAGGGGATAGTGGGCGGCTTCGTGCGGTTCGTCGCCGGTGAGCTGGATACCGTGTGCCGCGAGTCTGTTCAGCGTGCGCTTGCGTAACTCGTGCTGCGGCATCCCGCCGCGTAGCCCGAGGCTCGTCTCCTCGAAGATCACCGACCCGTCCCCGAGCGGTACCGCGTAGAGGAACGACGGCGGCTCGTCCGGGCCCGCCCCGTTCTCCGGCCGCCAGTCCAGCAGCAGCCCTTCACCTTCGGCGACCATCGGTGCCGCGGTCTGCGCGTCCACGAAGATCCCGTGCGCCGAGGCGGCCCTGCGCCGGCCCAACGTCGGCAGCCCCCGCGTATCGAACACCGCCCCCGCCGAGATCACCGTGCCGTCCGCGAGTTCCACCTCGTGCGCGTCCACCCGCCGCGCCCGATCCGCGAAGACGGTCGCGTCGTCCAGGGCCAACGCGGCGTGCAGCCCAGCCTTGGAGAGCACGCAATACGGCCGCTCGATCCGATGCTTGCCTGTGGTCCACACTGTCGGCGCCGCGATGCGCTGCGCGATCGCACTCGCGGGCAGCCACTGCGGCAGTTCGTCGATCCAGCAGGAGAAGGTCGGCGGAAACAGCCGCTCCGGCCGCGGATCCACCGCGGCCACCCGCAACCCGGCCACCGCGGCCCGATGCGCCAACCCCCGCCCGGCCGGCCCCAGCCCGACCACACAGATATCGAATTCCCGCACAACACTCACGTCCGCATTCAATCGGCCCCACCCATCGCCACGCAAGCATCAGTGACCCGGTCGTCACACCGCCTCGACGCCGCGATTCCTAGTCCTCCAAGGCCAGGGCCTGGCGCATGGTCAGGCGAGCTTGGGTCTGCATCAGCGAGCGGCGGTAGATCTTCTCGGCGATGACGACGATTCCGTAGGTGGCGATCGCCATCAGGGCGAGGGCGATGAAGGGTTCCCACCAGGCGGCGGTGCCGTCGGCCAGGCGGGCGGGCATGGCGACGATGGACATGATCGGGACATAGGAGCCGATGACACGGGCGGTGCCGGTGAGGAAGATGCCCGCGAACAGCACGATCATGATGAGCAACCCGAGCGGAGTCGAGGTGGACTGGAGGTCTTCGCTGCGAGTGGCGAGCGCGCCCGCGACAGCCCACAGGCTCGCCAAGGCGAGGAAGCCGACGAGGAAGAAGACGATGAACCAGCCCGCGGCCCCGGCGATCTGGCCCAGCTGAGCACCCTTGCCGGTGACGGCCAACCCGATCAGCCCGGCACCGACGAACACGGCCAACTGCGCGAAGGCCAGCGCCGCGTTGCCCACGACCTTGCCGATCAGCAACTGCCGCAACGGAATCGCACTCGCCAGGATCTCCACGATCCGGTTCTGCTTCTCCTCGACCACGCTCTGCGCGATGGACATGCCGAACAACACCGACGCCATGTAGAAGAGGAACGCGAAGACGAACGAGATGCTCTTGGCGAGCCCGGGATCGATCGCGCCCTGCTCGAGCAAGCCGTAGGTCACGGTGGCACCGCGCCCCAATTCGTCGAGCGAAACGCCCGCGGCGGCGGCATTGCGCTGCAACGCGAGCTGCTGGGCGGCGGCGGTGATGTAGGTGGTCGCGGCGTCGTCCTCGGCGGTCTTGCCGATCAGCTGCCACCCGCTGGGTTCGGCGGGGACCAGGCCCACGTCGACCGCGTCCTCGCGCACCAGCTGCTCGACCGCGGCCCGGTCGGCGACGGGCCGTGCGGTGAAGCTGGTGTCGGTACCCGCGCCGGAGGCCAGGGCGTTCGCCGTTTCGAGCACGACAGAGGTGTCCGAACCGGCGATCGCCACATCGATCTTGTCGGGTCTGCTGCTGAGGAACCCGGTGAGAATCAGCGACGCGACGATTACCACGAGCGTCACCACCGTCGAGATGACGAAGTTGCGGTCACGCAGTTTCACCGCGATCTCCCGCGCGGCGACGATCCGCCACACGCCGTTCACGCGTCCGCTCGGCATGATCGGGCGCCCTCCGTGGTCACCTGAGCTACCGCCGCCAGGCGCTGAACTCTCATGCCGTCACCTCCCGGTAGATCTCGGCGACCGTCGGCCGCACCTCGGCGAACTCGCGCACCGAACCCCGCGACAGCGCCTCCTTCAGCACCCCGTCGGTGCCGCCGCCGTCGACCTCGAACAACACGCCCCGCCCGGTACTCTCGACCACCCGAACCCCCGGATACCCCCGCAACCACCCCGCATCGTCTTCGAGCACCAGCCGATACCGCGAGCCACCGGTGGACCGCAGCTCCTCGACCGAGCCCTGCCCGACCACCCGGCCCGCGGCGAGCACGACCAGCTGATCGCACAGCCGCTCCACCAGATCCAGCTGATGTGAGGAGAACAGCACCGGCACGCCCTGATCGGCGTACTCGCGCAGTAACTCCACCATCGAATCCACGGCCATGGGGTCGAGCCCGGAGAACGGTTCGTCCAGGATCAGCGCCGACGGCTGCGCGATCACCGCCGCCGCGATCTGGACGCGCTGCTGATTGCCCAGCGACAACGATTCGAGTTTGTCCTTGCCGCGCGTGCCCAGATCGAACCGCTCCAGCAGGCTTTCGGTACGCGCCTTGGCCTTGTCGGCGGGCAGCCCACGCAGGCGCGCCAGGTACACGAGCTGGTCGAGCACCGGCTGCTTGGGATAGAGCCCCCGCTCCTCGGGCATATAGCCGAACGAGCGCCGGTCCAGCTCGGTCACCGGCCGTCCGTCCCACCGCATCTCGCCGGACTGAACGGCCAAGACGCCCATGATCATTCGCATGGTGGTGGTCTTGCCCGCCCCGTTACCCCCGACGAACCCGGTCAGCGCACCGGGCAGGACGGCGAACGACACGTCGTCGACCGCCACGTTCTCCCCGAACCGCCGCGTCACATGGGCGACTTCCAACATCGAACTCCCCGTCCTTTGTTGCCTGGCCCACAACCGTACCGGTGCCGCGGTTCACGTGGCCGTGATCAGCGTGGCGACACCCAGGTGGTGATGTCGGCGTGCACGACCTCGATGCCGTCCTTGTCGTAGATCGAGACGGGGACCGTCAGTTCCTGGCCCTTGGTGATCGCGGCGAAGTCGGGGATCTCGTCGAGCTTCGCCACGGCACGCAGCCCGGATTCCGCCTTGGCCAGGTACTGGACGTTCATCGACTTGGGGATCCAGCGGTGGGTGGTGGGGACGGTGGCCTCGCTGAGCATGCCCATCGCCACCTCGGCGAGATTGCAGGCCGCGATCGCGTGGAAGGTGCCGAGGTGGTTGTGGATGCCGAACCACTTCGGGGAGGTCACCTCGCAGACGCCGGGCTCGAGGCGGATCACCTGGGGGAGCACGGTGCCGAAGTAGGGGACCCGGGCGACCATGCCGAGCGAGAACAGCGCGTGCCCGATGCGATTGTCGGGCAGCTTCTTCCAGCCGCGGTAGGTCGCGGTTTCCTGTGTCATGAGCACTATCTTACTCAAAAGTAAGTTCTGTGGTAACCCTCCGGTGGTCAGGCGGGGCGACAAGCCAGCTACCATTCATCGGTACAGCCCAGCCGGCGGTGCGGTCGAGGTGGAAGCCCCCTGTGGGCGTGATCGATACCTCATGACCCCCGATTTGAAGGACGTCGTCGGCATGGTGCATACTGTTCGGGTTGCCTTGCGCAGGATCGACCGACTCCTCGGAGCGGATGGTCCGGGCAGGGGGAGCAGTAGTTTGTATCTCGCCGGTTCACCGGTGTGGATACGTTCGGTACCACGCACTTCCGACCGATGGTGAGCAGATGACCGGGGTCGGAGAATAAGCGTTAGGGCGACACGCCCGACCGCGTGGGCCGGAGAACCATGACAGATGAACAGCGGCGAGGACTAGGTAGTGCCTTTTGGTGCGCCCTGGTTGCGGGTCTTTCAGTGGGAAACCACGCTGAGGCGTCTTTCTTGTGTTCGGGCTGTGCAAATTGAGGGTGGTGCGGGAGTTCAGCTCCTGTGACCACGAAGGAAAGCGGAGAAAAGGACACTTAGCGTGGCGGGACAAAAGATCCGCATCAGGCTCAAGGCCTATGACCACGAGGCGATCGACGCGTCAGCGCGCAAGATCGTGGAAACGGTGACCCGCACCGGCGCCCGTGTGGTCGGGCCTGTGCCGTTGCCGACCGAGAAGAACATCTACTGCGTCATCCGTTCGCCGCACAAGTACAAGGACTCGCGCGAACACTTCGAGATGCGCACGCACAAACGCCTCATCGACATCCTCGACCCGACGCCGAAGACGGTGGACGCGCTCATGCGCATCGACCTCCCGGCCAGCGTCGACGTCAACATTCAGTGACGGGGACTCGAGACATGACTGACAACAAGAACCGGCCCGCAGCCGGCATCCTGGGCACCAAGCTCGGCATGACCCAGGTCTTCGACGAGAAGAACCGCGTCGTCCCGGTCACCGTCATCAAGGCGGGCCCGAACGTGGTCACCCAGATTCGTACCGTGGAGCGCGACGGCTATTCGGCCGTGCAGATCGCTTTCGGCGCCATCGACCCGCGCAAGGTGAACAAGCCGACTTCCGGCCAGTTCGCCAAGGCCGGTGTCACCCCGCGTCGCCACGTCACCGAGATCCGCGTCGCGGATGCCTCCACCTTCGAGATCGGCCAGGAACTCTCGGCTGATGTCTTCGAAGAGGGCACCTACGTCGACGTGACCGGAATCAGCAAGGGCAAGGGCTTCGCCGGCACCATGAAGCGTCACGGCTTCAAGGGCCAGGGCGCCTCGCACGGTGCGCAGGCTGTGCACCGTCGCCCGGGTTCCATCGGTGGCTGTGCCACTCCCGGCCGCGTGTTCAAGGGCATGCGCATGTCGGGTCGTATGGGTAACGACCGCGTCACCACGCAGAACCTCTCGGTTCACAAGGTCGACGCCGAGAACGGCCTGCTCCTGGTCAAGGGTGCTATCCCTGGCCGCAAGGGCAACGTCGTGATCGTCAAGAGCGCCGTGAAGGGTGGTGCGCACGCATGACCAGCCTCGACAAGAAGGCCAACCTGACGCTGACCGTTAAGGCCGCAGGCGGCAAGACCGAAGGCACCGTCGAGCTCCCCTCGGAGATCTTCGACGTGACCGCCAACGTCGCGCTGATGCACCAGGTCGTCATCGCTCAGCTGGCCGCCGCTCGCCAGGGCACCCACTCCACGAAGACTCGTGGCGAGGTCTCCGGTGGTGGCAAGAAGCCGTACCGCCAGAAGGGCACCGGCCGCGCCCGTCAGGGCTCGACCCGTGCGCCGCAGTTCGCCGGCGGTGGCACCGTCCACGGCCCGCAGCCGCGTGACTACAGCCAGCGGACCCCCAAGAAGATGAAGGCCGCCGCCCTGCGCGGTGCCCTCTCCGACCGGGCCCGCAACGAGCGCATCCACGTGATCACCGAACTGGTCGCGGGTCAGAACCCGTCGACCAAGACCGCCAAGGACTTCCTGGCCGAGCTCTCGGGCCGCAAGAAGTTCCTGGTCGTCGTCGGCCGCGAGGACGTCGCCGCGTGGAAGAGCGTGGCGAACCTGCAGAACGTGCTGCCGATCGCCCCGGATCAGCTCAACACCTACGACGTGCTCAACAGCGACGACGTGGTGTTCAGCGTCGAGGCCCTGAACGCTTTCGTTCACGGTCCCGCCGAGGCGGCCCAGGAGGAGAGCAAGTGAGCACCATCGCCGACCCCCGCGACATCCTGCTCGCACCGGTCATCTCGGAGAAGTCCTATGGGCTGATCGAGGAAGGCACCTACACCTTCCTGGTGCACCCGGATTCGAACAAGACGCAGATCAAGATCGCCGTTGAGAAGGTTTTCGGCGTCAAGGTCACCAGCGTCAATACCGCCAACCGTCAGGGCAAGCGCAAGCGGACCAAATTCGGTTACGGAAAGCGCAAGGACACCAAGCGCGCACTCGTGACCCTCTCGGCCGATAGCAAGCCCATCGAGATCTTCGGAGGACCGGTCGCGTAAGCGCCTGGGACTCCAGAAAGCGAGAAGAACTCATGGCAATCCGTAAATACAAGCCGACTACGCCGGGCCGTCGTGGCTCCAGCGTCTCGGACTTCGCCGAGATCACCCGGTCGACGCCGGAGAAGTCGCTGCTGCGCCCGCTCACCAAGTCCGGTGGTCGTAACGCGCACGGTCGCATCACCACGCGTCACCGCGGTGGCGGTCACAAGCGTGCCTACCGTCTGATCGACTTCCGTCGACTGGACAAGGACGGCATCCCGGCCAAGGTCGCTCACATCGAGTACGACCCCAACCGCACCGCCAACATCGCACTGCTGCACTTTGCCGACGGCGAGAAGCGCTACATCATCGCGCCGAAGGGCATCAAGCAGGGCAGCCCGATCGAGTCCGGCCCCACGGCCGACATCAAGCCGGGTAACAACCTGCCGCTGCGCAACATCCCGACCGGTACCACGATTCACAACGTGGAGCTGCGTCCGGGCGGCGGCGCCAAGATGGCTCGTTCCGCCGGAATGAGCATTCAGCTGCTGGGCAAGGAAGGGCCGTACGCGACCCTTCGTATGCCTTCGGGTGAAATCCGCCGTGTCGACGTGCGCTGCCGCGCCACCGTCGGCGAGGTCGGCAACGCCGAGCAGTCGAACATCAACTGGGGCAAGGCCGGCCGTATGCGCTGGAAGGGCCGTCGTCCTACCGTCCGTGGTGTCGTGATGAACCCGGTCGACCACCCGCACGGTGGTGGTGAGGGTAAGACCTCCGGTGGTCGCCACCCGGTCTCCCCGTGGGGTCAGCCTGAGGGCCGTACCCGCAAGCCCAACCGCCCGAGCGACAAGCTCATCGTTCGCCGTCGTAAGACCGGCAAGAAGCGCTAAGGAGGAGGTAAGAAATGCCACGCAGCCTCAAGAAGGGCCCGTTCGTCGACGACCACCTCCTCGCGAAGGTGGACGTGCAGAACGAAAAGGGCACGAAGCAGGTCATCAAGACCTGGTCGCGTCGCTCGACCATCATCCCCGATTTCATCGGGCACACTTTCGCCGTCCACGACGGTCGCAAGCATGTCCCGGTGTTCATCTCGGACAACATGGTCGGCCACAAGCTCGGTGAGTTCGCGCCGACCAGGACGTTCAAGAGCCACGTCAAGGACGACCGGAAGAGCAAGCGGCGATGACTGAAACCATTCAGAACCCGACTGCACGCGCAACCGCCAAGCACGTTCGGGTCACCCCGATGAAGGCCCGTCGAGTCGTGGACCTGGTCCGCGGCAAGAGCGTCGAGGACGCGCTGGCGATCCTGCGGTTCGCACCGCAGGCTGCCAGCGAGCCCGTGGCCAAGGTCGTGGCTTCGGCCGCGGCGAACGCCGAGAACAACCTCGGCCTCAACCCGGCCACCCTGGTCATCTCGACTGCTTTTGTCGACGAGGGCGCCACCATGAAGCGTTTCCAGCCGCGGGCCCAGGGCCGTGCGTTCCGGATTCGTAAGCGCACCAGCCACATCACCATCGAGGTCGAGAGCGTGCCCACCACCGGCGCTGCCACTCGTAGCCGCCGGAAGGGAGGGGCAAAGTAAATGGGACAGAAAATTAACCCCCATGGCTTCCGCCTCGGTATCACCACCGACTGGAAGTCGCGTTGGTACGCGGACAAGCAGTACGCGGAATACGTGAAGGAAGACGTTCAGATCCGCAAGCTCCTCGCCACTGGCATGGAGCGGGCAGGCATCTCGAAGGTCGAGATCGAGCGCACCCGTGATCGCGTCCGTGTGGATATCCACACCGCGCGTCCCGGCATCGTGATCGGTCGTCGTGGCGCGGAAGCCGACCGCATCCGCGCCGAGCTGGAGAAGCTCACCAAGAAGCAGGTTCAGCTGAACATCCTCGAGGTCAAGAACCCCGAGTCGGATGCGCAGCTGGTTGCTCAGGGTGTGGCCGAGCAGCTGTCCAACCGTGTGGCGTTCCGTCGTGCGATGCGTAAGGCCATTCAGTCGGCCATGCGTTCGCCGAACGTCAAGGGCATCCGTGTGCAGTGCTCGGGCCGCCTCGGTGGCGCCGAAATGTCGCGCTCGGAGTTCTACCGTGAAGGTCGTGTTCCGCTGCACACGCTGCGTGCGGACATCGACTACGGCCTCTACGAGGCCAAGACCACCTTCGGTCGCATCGGTGTGAAGGTCTGGATCTACAAGGGTGACATCGTCGGTGGTCGTCGTGAACTGACCGCCGCCGCCGCTGCTCCGGAGCGCCCGCGTCGCGAGCGTCCGAGCCGCCCTCGTCGGTCCGGCGCCACTGGCACCACCGCGACCAGCACCGAGGTCGGTCGCGCCGCCACTGCAGTGGCGGAGGCTCCGGCAGAGAACAAGGAGGGCTGACGCATGCTGATGCCCCGTCGCGTCAAGCACCGCAAGCAGCACCACCCCGGTCGCTCGGGCATGTCCAAGGGCGGCACCGCGGTGGCCTTCGGTGAGTACGGCATCCAGGCTCTCGAGCCCGCCTACGTCACCAACCGTCAGATCGAGTCGGCGCGTATCGCAATGACCCGCCACATCAAGCGTGGCGGCAAGATCTGGATCAACATCTACCCCGACCGCCCGCTCACGAAGAAGCCGGCCGAAACCCGCATGGGTTCCGGTAAGGGTTCGCCGGAGTGGTGGGTCGCGAACGTGAAGCCCGGTCGGGTCATGTTCGAGATGTCTTACCCCAACGAGGAGACCGCTCGTGAGGCCCTGCGCCGCGCGATGCACAAGCTCCCGATGAAATGCAGGATCGTGACCAGGGAGGAGCAGTTCTGATGGCTACCGAAACACCGGCCGCAGAGCTCCGTGAGCTCAACGAAGAAGAGCTCGTGGCACGCCTGCGCGAGTCGAAGGAAGAGCTGTTCAACCTGCGCTTCCAGATGGCGACGGGTCAGCTCGACAACAACCGTCGACTGCGCGTCGTCCGCCACGAGATCGCGCGCATTTACACGGTCATGCGTGAGCGCGAGCTCGGCCTGGCCACGGCGCCCGCTGGCAAGGGAGATGCGGCATGAGCGAGAACACCGAAGAGCGCAACAGCCGCAAGGTACGCAGCGGCTACGTTGTCTCCGACAAGATGAACAAGACGATCGTCGTCGAGCTGGAAGACCGTCACCGGCACAAGCTCTACGGCAAGATCATTCGCACCACCTCCAAGGTGAAGGCGCATGACGAGAACGAGATCGCCCACGTCGGCGACCACGTTCAGCTGATGGAGACCCGTCCGCTGTCGGCCACCAAGCGCTGGCGTCTGGTCGAGGTCCTGGAGAAGGCCAAGTAAGGTCCCTCCTCGATCCATCGAGATCGTTTGTACGAAGGCCCGTTTCCCTTTTGGGAAGCGGGCCTTCGTCGTTCGACGACCCGATGCCGTCACATGACAAAGGCCCGCTCCCGGTGTGGGGGCGGGCCTTTGCGGTATGGGCCGGGTCAGCCGGTGAAGGCGTAGGGCTGGCGGATCTTGTGGGCGAATTCGACGATGTTGGTGACCGTGCTGCTGGGGACGCCGACTTCGCTGCCGATGCTGCGGGCCGACCAGGATTGGTCGGTGAGTTCGAGGATCTCTTCGATCTGGTCGAGGGTCAGGCGCAGGGGGCTGCGGTGGGCGATGCGGCGGGCCAGGGCGCGGACCTCGGTGTCTTCGTCGAAGTCGAAGTCGTCGGGGGCAGGGAGATCGTCGTCGTCTTCGTCGGGGACGTCCAGGTCGACCGGGTCCGGTACCGCGGGCTCGTCGAGATCGGCAGCGGGGATTGTTGTCGGGTGCGAGACGGCTGCCGTCGGCGCTGAGGTCGAGGCGGTGGTGTCTGTCCGCTCGGGGACTGGGGCGGCGGATTCGGCCGGCTCTGGGGTGGGCTCGGTGTGTGGTGCGGGCGCCGGCTGCAAGGCCAGTTGCTCGCCGGGTTCGGCGGTGAGGGTCAGTTGCTCCGGCTCCGCGGCGGGGGGCTGGGGATCGTTGTGCACCGTTACCGGATCGGTGATCGGTGGAGTGTCGCCATCAGGGTCACGGGCGACGGTGCCGGCGTGCATCGTCGCCTCGGGAACCGGGTCGGTACCGGTCGCTTCGCCCGCAGGGGAGTGCGCGGCGGCGGTCACCGGTATTCGCCGCAAGGTCGCGGCGACCCCAGTGGTCCGGCCGACGTGCTCGGTGCCGTTGCGGCGATGGTCGGCGGCCGCCTTGTGGATGAGTTCGAGGGTGCCGGGGGCGCTCGGCTTGTCGGAGGACGGGCGGCGCAGGCCGTGCGGGTAGGTGCGTTCGGCCGACGGCGCTGCGATGCCCTCGGCCGCTGCGACCAGCGGCGCCGCGCTCGGCGCCGAGGTATCGCGAACCACCGGCTCCGAGACGATCGGCTGGTCGAGGCTGTCGGCGGGGTTCGCCTGCTCGGAAGCCGCGGCGGTCTCGAAAGCCGTTCCGGTTGTGGTGGAGATCAATTCGTCGGTGCCTGCGGCGGACGCTGTTTTCACGGCGGCGAACTCGAGATCCTCGGTCGCCTCGGTCGCCTCGGTCGCGACGTCCGCGGCCTCGTGCCCGCCGAATGTCGCGGCAGTCGCGACGTCGGTGGGGGTCGCGGTTGCACGGAGGTCGTGTTTCGCCGCCGAATGCGGAGCGGTCGAGCTGACGACAGCCGGGTCGATCAGCGGTGATCGGAGTTCGGGCGCGACTGCGATCCTCAGAGTGTGCCCGAGCGCCCGCCTGTCGGCGGCGAGGGAGTCGGCCGCCTGCTGCGGGAACGCATGAGAAGCCATCCGTTCGGATGCGGAATACCCGGCGTCCCCTGGCAATTCGACGGAGGCGCTCTCGATCAACATCGCGTACCGAGCGGAGACCCACGCGTGCAACCAGATCACCACACCCACCATCACCGGGGCGATGGCGAATTCGGCTGCGCGACCGAAGGATCCGGCGGCCAGGTGGGGGCCCGCGTTCAAGGCGATGGTGGTGCCGAGCAGGGCGAGTTCGAACACGATTACTTTGCCGCGGTCCAACTCACGCCCCCAGCGGGCCGCGGTGGTCGCGGTGACCATGATGACGATGATCGGGATCGAGATCATCGCCTCGATGCCGTAGCTGAGCCAGTACAGCGGGTCGCTCATGTCGCCGCTCGGCACGAGATTGCGTTGCACGTTGACCCCGGCCCACACCATGCCGAGAACGACGACCCCGATCAGCGCGCGCGATGACCATTCCGACCGCCGGTACAACTGGGCCAGGCGCGCGTCGGCGCTCGACACCCGTCGTCGTGCGGCCAGCGCCTTGCGATGCCAGCGCGCGTCGGCTTCGTCGGTGCGGCGGATGAGGGCGCTGGTGCGGCGGTCGCGTTGTTCGGCGGCGAGCTCGTCGCCCACGGCGCGCCGACGCTGTGTGCGCCGCTGCGTGCGAATCCATTCGGCCAGTTCCCGTTCGGCGCGGATCTCGTCGTCGGAGAGCGCGTCGTAGAGGGCCGTGTCGTGTTGGAGGGGGAGCTTGTCGCGGGCTGTGGCGACCTGCTGGGCGAGCGCCGTGATCTCGGTGTTCGGCGCGATCGCGGCATTCTCGCTCAACCGATCGTCGGACATGTCGCGCCTTCCGCCACTCGAACATATGGACTATCGAACATATGTGTGATTGCCAGAGAGCGTAAACGCCGACCGTGCCCCGGTCAACGACAACGAGTCGATTCCGCCGAATCCCCGGCGGCGACACGCCGGAATTCAGGAATCGGTGTCGCCGTCGAGCAGCCGTTTCTCATACGACGCGCGGCTCGACGATCCGGCCACCGCCGCAACCTGATTCGGTACCGTTCGCCGCAAGACGAAGTCGCGCAACCACTGTGGCAGCGCACCGGACAGGCCGAGTAGCGGCCCGAGATGTGCGGGCAATGTCACCTCGAATCGCGGCCGTGCGACAACCTCGAGCACTGCCGTGGCGACATCGCTGGGCTGAAGCAATTGTGCTGCGCCGGTATCGGTTCCGACCGCCAATTCGGTTTCGACCACCCCGGGCATGATCGCCGTCAACCGCACGCCGCTCCCGCGCAATTCCTCGCGAACCGCTGTCAGATACCCGAGCACTCCGTGTTTGGTCGCGGCGTAGGTCGCTTCACCGGCGGGGGAGACCTTGGACGCGATCGACGCGATGGTGACGATGTGCCCGCGCCCGCGTGTCCGCATCGCAGGCGCCGCCAGTCGCACCCCGCGGATCACTCCGTGCAGATTCACCGCGAGCATGCGCGCGGTCGCGCTGTCGGGTTCGGCGTCGAACGACCCGACCCACATCACCCCGGCATTGTTGACGAGCACGTCGATCGGTCCGAGGATCGCCTCGGTGACGGCGAGGAAGTCGTGAAACGACCGCTCGTCGGTCACATCGAGTTCGCACCCGTGCACGGTTCCCGGCAGCCCGGCCGCGGCCGCGCGCGCCGCGCTGCCCGACAGGTCACCGAGACACACCCGAGCCCCCGCGCCTGCGAACTGCCGCGCGATCTCCAGCCCGATCCCAGCGGCACCGCCGGTCACCGCGACGACCCTGCCGGTGTGCGTACGTTTCATGGCGGACATGCCCTCTCGGTGGAAACCGCTACATCTGGCATGTTGTCATGCCAGAAATTGTCGCCAGTATTCCACGCCATCACAACGCGGCGATAGCCTCAGCGGTGACTTCTGGACACTCGATCACCAGGCGCCTGCTGCGTTCGACTGATGCACAACACTCGGCTGACAGCGCGGCGCTCAACTGCCCAGCTCGGGTCGGCTTCAGCGCAGGGCGGTGTGCCAGACGACGGCGGCGGCGAGTGCGCCCGCGCCGTTGAGCGACCAGTGCAGGGCGATGGGTGCGAGAAGGCTACCGCTGCGGCGGCGCAGCCAGGTGAACACGACACCCGCGGCGGCCGTGGCCGCTACGGCGAGTGCTATCCCGGCCATTTGGCCGAGCACGCCGCCGCCGACGATGCTGGACAGTCCCTTGTTGCCGGAGGTGAGGCCGAACGAAGACGCGATGTGCCAGAGGCCGAACATCAGCGAGCCGGCGGCGAAGAGCCCGCGGACACCGAGGACCCGGTCGAGTGTGCCGTGCAGTACCCCGCGGAAGGCGAGTTCTTCGGGGATCACCGTCTGCAGCGGGATCACGATCATCGACGCGATCAGTGCGCCCGAGATCGTGGCGTAGCGATCGGCGAGGAAGAACGGCCTGGTGAGCGGCAAGAGAGCGCCGATCGCGACCGCGGTGAGCACGATCCCGACGGCACCGAGCGCGTACACCGTGCCGCGCTTCCAGTGCCTGGGTGACAGCCCGAGTTCCGCCCAGCCCAGCCCCCGCCTGCGCATCAGCGCCAAGAGCGCGAACGCCGCGACGGGAACGGTGACGATATTGGCCCACGCGGTCGTGAAGTGAGCGATCAGATTGGTGCCTGCCAGCACGACGACGACCACCGCGATATCGATGTAGGCATGGAGCTTCGGCGGGGAATCGGCAACGGCGGGTACGGGCACCCGACCGAGTGTACGGAAATATCACGAAACGAAAACGGTCCGGTGAATGCGTGAAAACCCGCTACCCCCGCGTTGAGCGGCCCGGAATGAGCCCACCAAGATCGACAGTCGGCGCGGTGCTGTGAGCTACTCGACAGCCGACCCGGACCATCCGGCCATATCTGTCCAGGCCTGCAACTCGCGCCGCGTCTCGAACCGTCGCGGGGCCCCGCTGATCGGATCCGTGAATTCGAGCGAGGCTGCCAGCAATTGCAACGGCCGCGTGTAATCGTCGACCGACTTATCGGTGATCACGGGGTAGAAATCGTCGCCGAGAATCGGCACGCCGAGCCCGTTCATATGCAGGCGCAGCTGATGGGTTCGCCCGGTGTGCGGGCGAAGGCGGTAGCGCCCGAGCCCGTCGCGGTGTTCGACCAGTTCGACCTCGGTCTCGGCATTGGGCTCGCCGTCCACCTCGAAAGCGGCGAGCACCTGCTTCTCCTTGATGATCCGGCTGCGCACGGTCCGCGGCAGCGCGAGGGCGGGATCGTCGGGCGCGATGGCCTCGTACTCCTTGCGCACGGTCTTGCGGTGGAACATCGTCTGATAGGCGCCGCGCCGGGCCGGATTCACCACGAACAGCAGCAGGCCCGCGGTGACCCGGTCCAGTCGGTGCGCCGGGATCAGGTCGGGCAATTCGAGCTCGTTGCGCAACCGCACCAGCGCCGTTTGGAGAATGTGCTGACCGCGCGGGATCGTCGCCAGGAAGTGCGGCTTGTCGATCACGAGGATGTCGTCGTCGCGGTGCACGATCCCGATCTCGAACGGCACCTCGGTCTCGACGGGCAGATCGCGGTGGAACCATACGGCGCCGCCCGGCACGAACGGCGCGTCCGGTCTCAGCGGGCCTTCCAGATCCACGATCTCGCCCGCCACCAGCATCGCGTCGATCCTGGCCGGATCCACCCGCGGCAACCGCTCGACGAGGTGGTCGCGCACGGTCGTCCACTGCCCGTCCTCCGGGAGCCGGAGTCGGGCGGGATCGAGGCCGTGCCGTTTCGGCAGCGGCGGCTGCTGCCTACGTCGCATAGGAAGAAGTGTTGTCGAGCCGGTGGAGCCGGGTGCTCTCGGCCCCTCGGAACCTGCTCGACGTCGTCGATCACGCGGTGCGTGTGGCCAGCCCGGGGTAGTCGATGATCAGACCCGACTCGTCGTAGTCCAGGGTGGCGTGGAAGTCGAATTCAGGAGCGCGGTAGTCGTAGCGCTGACCTACCCCGTCGGCGATCCGGCGATAGTGTTGCGGTAATCGGGCCGCGGTGAGGTCGGCGGCGCGCACATAGGCGGCGGGCGCGTCGGCACCGTCGCCGACCGCGAGCCCGAGGCGGTGCACCGGCAAGGCATTGGTGAACGCCGACGCCTCGAGATCGATATCGAGACACCCGTCAAGCTCGGGCGCGACCGTGCCGTCGACCTGCCAGCGCCCCAGCCCGTCGGACTGCACGGTCACCGACCGCCTGCCCTCGGGATACCGTCCGACGATCTGCGCCGACCGGGTGTGCCAGCTCCCGTCGAGCCGCAGCCGGTAGTCGATCACCCAGGTGATCCCGTCCTCGACCGCCGTCGCGCACCCTTCGACGAGAACTCCGCGCGCATCGTCACGGAAATACGTGACCTCGAATCCGGTACGCGCGTCCCGGTGTAACCAGGCGGCCGAAGAGGGCAGCGGAGTGAACATGGGAAACGCATTCCCGCAATTCCGTCGCTCAATCGCTAACCTGCCCGCTGATCGAGCACCATCAGTTTCGCTTCGACGAGGACTTGACGCGCACGCCGTCGCACCCGGCACAGGTCGACGCTGCATTCGAGATGTATCTGCATCGCCCGATGCGCCTGTTCGGGCGACAGCTTTCCAGGGTCGGAATGGCAATCGGCGATTGCTGAAATGATTGACGTGACAAACATTTTCGTTCTCCCACCGCTACACGAGATCAAGAGGTAGGGAGGAAATTACGCCCGAATGAGTGAATTGCCGACGGGTTGACGGGCAGTTCACACAACCTTCCCCGATCGTCCACAAGCACTCAACTTAGGCTAACCTACCTTTGGCGGAGTTGCCGCGGACAGGTCGAGAGGCGAGAACGATATGACGGTGCAGGTAGCGCCGCCGCCGGGGGCGGAGTCGGGGAACCGGCTGCCCAAGGCGGCAGCGAAAGCGCAGAAGCAGCGGGAAGCGCTGGCGCGCAAGGAGATTCTGGCACCGGTATCGGGGATGCTGACGGTGGCGAGCCTGATCGTCGCGCTCGCCTCGGTGTGCTCGGTGGTCCCGTTCCTGCTGATCGTGGCGGCCTGCCGCGAACTGCTGAACTCCCCGGTCGACACCGATCGGGTGTGGTGGCTGTTCGGCGCGGCCGTGATCGTGCTCGTCGTGCGGGCGTTGCTCCAGGTCGTGGCACTGAGCTGGTCGCACGCGGTCGACGCCGGCTACCAGCTCACCCTGCGCAGGCTGCTCGCGGCCAAGCTCACCCGGGTGCCGCTCGGCTGGTTCGGTGAGCGCAGCTCCGGTGAGGTCAAAGGCTATCTGCGCGACGATGTCGACGCCCTGCACTTCCTGGTCGCGCACGCCCGCCTCGATTTCATCGGCGCGCTGGTGGTCCCGCTGGTCACCCTCGGCTACCTGTTCACCGTCGACTGGCGACTCACGCTGGTACTGATGATTCCGCTGATCGCCTACATGATCCTGTTCAGCAAGATCATGGACCGCGACGGCCGTGATCGCCTCGCGGTGTACACCCGGTGGGAGCGCCGCCTGTCTGCCGCCACGGTCGAGTTCGTCGACGGTATCCAGGTGGTCCGGGCGTTCGGTCAGGCGGGCAAGGCGCACAGGGAGTTCCAGGACGCCGTCGAAGGTCAGGTCCAGGCAGCGCATCGGATGAAGACGCCGATCATTCGCGTGCAGGCGGCCTCCGACATCGTGGTGATGCCCGTGTTCGTCATGCTGGTGGTGGTCCTCGGTGGTCTCGCCGGTGTGGGACTCGGCTGGGTGGACCCGCTCGATCTGCTGCCGTTCCTGCTGGTCGGGTTGGGTATCGGCAGTTCTCTGCTCGGCCTCGGCTACGGTTCGCAGGCCCTGCGCGCCGGTGGCGCCGCGGCCCTGCGCCTGCACGAACTCCTGCAGACCCCGGAACTGGAGATCGCCGAAACGCCCGCGGGCGCGCAGACCGGCATCGTGGGTTTCGAAGGCGTCGAGTTCGCCTACCGCACCGGCCACGACGTGCTGCGTGGCATCGACCTCGAACTGACCCCCGGCACCATCACCGCCCTGGTCGGCCCGAGCGGTTCCGGTAAGTCGACCCTGGCGAAGCTGCTGCCGCGCTTCTACGACGTGGGTGCGGGGCGAATCACCATCGACGGCCGCGATATTCGCGAATTCACCAGCGAAGAGCTCTATCGCACGGTCGGATTCGTGTTCCAGGACGTGCGCCTGATCCGCGGCACCATTCGCGAGAACCTCCTGCTGGCCCGCCCCGGCGCGGACACCGAGGCCATCGAACGCGCCACCAGGGCCGCTCAGATCCACGACCGGATCCTGGCGCTGCCCCGCGGCTACGACTCCGAGATCGGCGTCGACGCCACGCTGTCGGGCGGCGAGGCGCAGCGGCTGTCGATCGCCCGCGCACTGCTGGCCGACACCCCGGTCCTCGTCCTCGACGAGGCGACCGCGTTCGCCGATCCCGAATCCGAGGCCGCGGTCCAGGACGCACTGGCGGCCCTGGTCGCCGGGCGCACGGTGCTGGTCATCGCGCACCGCCTGCACACCATCACCGGAGTCGATCGAATCCTGGTGCTGGACAACGGAACCCTGGTCGAACAGGGCACGCATGCCGAACTGCGAGCTGCCGGTGGCCTGTATCAGCGGCTGTGGGAGATCAACGAAGCTGCCCTCGGCGCGCTCGCCCTGGTGGAGGAAACACGATGATTCGCAAGGTTTTCCGGCTCGTCCCCGACGAGTTCGCCCCCCTGATCTCGCGGCTGCTCGGCGTGATCGTGGTGCAGGCGCTGTGCCAGGCCATCGCGTATCTGCTGCTGGTTCCGGTGCTGGAAGCACTGTTCGGTGACGATCTGAGCGGCGCGTGGCTGTGGGCGCTCGGCATGGCCGTCGCCGTGGCCGGTGTGGTCGTCTTCGGTTACCTGCAGGCCGTGATCGGTCTGCGGATCGGCCTCGGCATGCAGCGCGGTCTGCAGACCCGGCTCGGCGATCAGCTCAACGCGTTGCCGCTGGGCTGGTTCGAAGATCGTGACGCGGGCCCACTCTCGCGGGTGATGGTCGAGCAGGTGCGCGAAATGCAGGGCCTGATCGCCTATCTGCTCACCAAGGTGCTCACCGGCGTCATCGTGCCGCTGGTGGTCGCGATCGGGATGCTGTTCATCGACTGGCGCGTGGGCGTGGCGATGTTGCTCGCCGCGCCGGTGCTCTACCTGGTGAACAATCTCGCCAATCGCGCCTACACCGGCGCCGACGCCCGGCTGCACGCCGCCGCGGCCGAGGCCGACTCGCGGGTGGTGGAGTTCGCGCAGGCCCAGCCGGTGCTGCGCGCGTTCGGTGCGGTCGGCGCGGGGAACAAGAAGCTGGATTCGGCACTGGTGCGGCAACGTTCGGCCGTGCTGAAGATGATGGTCGCGACCGTGCCGGGGCTGACCGTGTTCGCGCTGTTCGTGCAGGCCGTGTTCCTGGTGCTCGCGTATATCGCGGTCGTCCAGGTGACCGATGGCGCGATCTCGGCCGCCGCGGCCATCGCGCTGATCGCGGTGAGCGCGCGCTTCATCGAACCGGTGAACCAGGCCGCCCAGCTGGGTACGGCCCTGCGCTCGGCCGCCGCGGCCGCCGACCGCATCACCGACCTGCTCGCCGAATCACCCCTGCCCGCCGCGACCGAACCGGTCACCC
The DNA here is from genome assembly GCF_042794235.1 of Nocardia sp. NPDC056541. Lineage (NCBI taxonomy): Bacteria > Bacillati > Actinomycetota > Actinomycetes > Mycobacteriales > Nocardiaceae > Nocardia > Nocardia sp. NPDC056541. Next base: position 163,917 of record NZ_JBHTUD010000015.1, on the reverse strand, counting down.
CCGGTGCGCCCGCGGTGGTCTTCGACGAGGTGAGCTTCGGCTACCGCCCCGGCGAACCGGTCCTGTCGGACCTGACCTTCACCGTCCCCGCCGGCACCACCACCGCCATCGTCGGACCCAGTGGTTCCGGCAAGACCACCCTGCTGCGCTTGGCCGCCCGCTTCTACGATGTCGATTCCGGCGCGGTCTCGGTGAGCGAACACGATGTGCGCAGGCAACCTTCGGACACCCTGCTCGACCAGCTCTCGCTGGTCTTCCAGAACGTCTACCTGTTCAACCGCTCGGTCGCCGACAACATCCGCATCGGCAAGCCCGACGCCACCGACGACGAACTGCACCGCGCGGCGGTGGCGGCCAGGGTCGACGAGATCGTCGATCGCCTCCCGGACGGTTTCGACACCACCGTCGGCGAAGGCGGCACCTCGCTGTCGGGCGGTGAGCGTCAACGGGTTTCGATCGCTCGCGCCCTGCTCAAGGACGCCCCGATCGTCCTGCTCGACGAGGCGACCAGTGCGCTGGACCCGCACAGCGAGGCCGTGGTGGTTCGTGGCATCCACGAACTCACCAGGGACAAGACGGTTCTCGTCGTGGCGCACCGACTCTCGACGATCGCCCATGCCGACCAGATCCTCTTCCTGGACAAGGGCCGGATCGCCGAACGCGGTACGCACGCGGAGCTGCTCGCGCTGAACGGTCGCTACGCCGCGTTCTGGAACGAGCGCGAGCGGGCAACCGGCTGGCGTCTGGAACCGGTCTCCGCGTAAACGCCAGGGCCTCGGCGGTGTCGCGACACCGCCGAGGCTTGGGGAACAGGGCCGAGAAGTGCGGCCCAGCCGCTTGTGTTACTGGTGGTAGGTGGAGAGGAATTCGCCGATCCTGCCGATGATCTGGTCGAGCTCATCGGCTTGCGGCAGGGTGACGATGCGGAAGTGGTCGGGGGAGGGCCAGTTGAAGCCGGTGCCCTGCACGACGTGAATCTTGGTGGCCAGCAACAGGTCCAGCACGAACTTCTCGTCGTTGTCGATCCGGTAGGTCGCGCGGTCGAGCTTGGGGAAGGCGTAGAGCGCGCCCTTCGGCTTCACACAGGACACGCCCGGAATCGCGTTGAGGGCGGTCCACGCCCGATCACGCTGTTCGAGTAGTCGACCACCGGGCAGGGTGAGTTCGTGGATGCTCTGGTGCCCGCCCAGCGCCGCCTGCACAGCCTGCTGTGCGGGAACATTCGCGCACAGCCGCAGTCCCGACAGCATCGTCAGGCCCTCGAGGTAGCTCTCGGCATGGCGGGTCGGGCCGGAGACGGTGAGCCAGCCGGACCGGAAACCGGCGAGCCGGTACGCCTTGGACAAGCCGTTGAACGTCAGACACAGCAGGTCGGGCGCGAGCGAGGCGGTGACGGTGTGGGCGACGTCGTCGTAGAGGATCTTGTCGTAGATCTCGTCGGAGCAGACGATCAGATTGTGCTGGCGGGCGAGTTCGAGCATCTGCTCGAGCACCTCGGTCGGATACACCGCGCCCGTCGGATTGTTCGGGTTGATGATCACGATGGCGCGCGTGCGGTCGGTGATCTTGGCGGCGATGTCGGCGATGTCGGGATACCAGTCGGCGCTCTCGTCGCACAGGTAGTGCACCGCCTTGCCGCCGTTGAGATGCACGGCGGCGGTCCACAGCGGGAAATCGGGTGCGGGGACGAGGACTTCGTCGCCGTTCTCGATGAGCGCGGTCATCGCCATCATGATGAGTTCGGACGCGCCGTTGCCGAGGAAGACGTTCTCGATATCGAGATCGTCGACACCGCGGCCCTCGTAGTACTGCACCACCGCGCGCCGGGCGGGCAGCAACCCCTTGGAGGTCGCGTAGCCCGCCGACGACGGCAGGTTGGCGATGATGTCGCGCAGCAGCTCCGATGGTGCGTCGAAGCCGAACTGCATCGGGTTACCGGTATTGAGCTTGATCACCCGGTGTCCCTCGACCTCGAGTCGAGCGGCGTGCTCGGCTATCGGGCCGCGGATCTCATAGGAAACATTCGCGAGCTTGCTCGACTGTTTGAACTGCATGTCGGCTCCCCACCGTGATACGGACGGAGCTCGCCACAGTACTCGCCGGGTTCCGGCGCACACACCGCGGCAGTTCAGAAGCCGCGCAGGCGGTCCGGGGCGACACGGATCGGCACCGAGTAGGCCTCGAAGAATTCCGATTGGGTCATCTTGATGTCGACGAAGCCCCTGGTGTATTTCCTTGCGTAGTGGGCGATCTCGTCTTCGGTGGGCGCTTCGTTCACGCGTGCCGTGCCGGTGAAGACGGCGACCTCGCCACCGCTCTCGGTGGCGTTGAAGTTGAGCGCGACCCGCGGATTGTGCGCGAGGTGCCGCAGTTTCTTGGCCTCGGGCATGGTGAAGATGAGGAACTCGTCGTTCTCCCAGTGAAACCACACCGGGTTCGGCTGCGGGGTGGTGTCCGCGCCGATGGTGGTCAACCAGATCACGTGTTCCTCGGCCAGTCGCTTGCCGACCTCTTCGCCGAAGGGGGTAGCGGCATCGAGAATGGACACGGTGCTCTCCTCGCAGGCAGGGGACAACTTCCACCCCCACCCTCGCCGAAATCCCGTCGGCCCGCCACCCGCCTCGCGGGCTGTCGCGGAACCGGTTCGCTTACTTCCAGTAGGCCTGCGCCTTGATCGAGGTCTTGGGCAGGGCGTGCTGGGTCTTGAGGGACTTCACGATCGAGCGGGTGGTGTGGCCGTCGCAGGTGACCCAGCCGTAAGTGCCAGGGACGCAGGTGATTTCCTGCGCGGCCTCGCGCAGCAGGCGGCCGTCGTCGACGCGCTGGAGCCAGGTGAGGGTGTGGTGGGGCTTGTTGTTGACCGGGATGGTCTTGTCGGACTCGGACTGCCATTCCAGCCAGACTCGCGCGGGGGTGTCGCCGATGGCGTCGAGCAGCGAGTTGATGGCGGGCAGCGAGGCGGTGTCGCCGAAGATGACGTACTCGCTCGGGGTCTGCTCCGGGAGCTGGAAGTCCGAGCCGAGCACGGTGGCGTCGAGCAGGTCGCCCGGCTTCGCGCGGCGGGCCCAGTCGGCCGCCGGACCGTTGTGCAGAGCGAAATCTATGCTCATCGTGTCTTCGTCGGGGTTCTGGTCGACCAGCGTGTAGCCGCGGTGGTGCAGCTTGTCGCTGGTCGCGTCGGGGATCCACAGGCGGATCCACTGGGTGGGGTGCACCGGGTGGTCGGCGAGCAGGCCGCCCGCGGTGAAGCCGATGCGGATGAACTTGTCGGTGATCTCCTCGTTGGAGGTCACTGTCAGCCGGTAGTCGGCGCCGCCCCAGGCCTTGGTTATCAGACCGTTCAATCCCTTACCCATGTTCGTTAGGTTAGCCTAACGACACTTGTTTGTCTGCTCCGGTGGTTAAATAAGGTAAGCCTATGCAAATATGGGCTGGTGCGTGAGAGAGTGGAGAACGAACCGGTGGATACCCTCCTGGTAGTCGGTGCTGGGCCGAAAGCCCTTGCGGTGGCGACTAAATCACACGTTCTGCGCTCCCTCGGGATGCCCGCTCCGCGCGTGGTCGTGGTCGAGGCGCATGCCGTCGGCGGCAACTGGCTGCCCACCGGCGGCTGGACCGACGGGCAGCACCGGCTGGGCACCAGCCCCGAGAAGGACGTCGGCTTCCCGTACCACTCCACCTGGGCGCGCGGGCGCAACCGCGATATCGATCACGCGATGGCCGCGTTCAGCTGGACCACGTTCCTGATCGAACACGGCACCTATGCCGAGTGGATCGACCGCGGCAGGCCGAGTCCGCAACACCATGTGTGGGCCAAGTACCTGCAGTGGGTCGCGAAGTCCATCGACCTCGAGCTGGTGCTCGGTCGGGTGGACAAGATCGGTCACGGCGACGGTGAGCAGTGGCAGGTCGACGTGGTCGACGCCGACGGCGCGCAGAGCCGGCTCACCGCCGACGGCCTGATGATCACCGGCCCCGGCCGCAGCAGCCGTGCCCTCCTCGACCATCCCCGTGTGCTCAGCATCGCCGAATTCTGGGACCGGGCAGGCAAACGCACGCTGCCCGCCGCCTCCCGCGCCGCAGTGATCGGTGGCGGCGAGACCGGCGGTTCGGCGCTGGACGAGCTGGTTCGCCACGAGATGCTCACCATCTCGGTGATCTCGCCGCTGGCCACCCTCTATACCCGTGGCGAGAGCTTCTTCGAGAACTCGCTGTTCAGCGATCCCGTGAAGTGGGCGGCGCTGAGCATCCAGGAACGGCGCGACGTGATCCGGCGCACCGACCGCGGGGTGTTCTCGGTGCGTGTGCAGGAAAGTCTGTTGGGCGACAACCGCGTTCATCACCTGCAGGGGCGGGTCACCAAGATCGCGCCGCAGGGCGAATCACTGGCCTTGACACTGAGCAACGAGTTGCGCGCCGACCAGGTCCACAACTTCGACCTGGTGGTGGATGCCACCGGTGGTCAGCCGCTGTGGTTCCTCGAGATGTTCGATCAGCGGACCGCGGATCGGCTCGAGCTCGCCGTCGGCGGTGCGTTGACACAGTCGCGGATCGAGTCGTCGATCGGCTACGACCTGGCGGTCACCGGGCTCGGCGGCAAGCTCTATCTGCCCAATATGGCCGCGATGGCGCAGGGGCCGGGGTTCCCGAACCTCAGTTGCCTCGGCGAACTTTCGGACCGGGTGCTGCAAACGGTGCCTGCTCGGGCGCGGGCTGCCGCCATCGCGCGCTGAGTGCACACAAAAGAGCCCCCTCTCGTCGAGAGGGGGCTCTTTTGTGTTCGGCTTTCTTGCGCTCAACGCGGCGCGATGATGTCTTCCGGAGTGCGCGGGACGTACTGCAACGCGATCCGCCGGTCGGGACGGACGTCGATCTCGCCGATCGGCTGGAACCCGGCCTTGGCCAGGCTGCGGGCGATCGCCACGTTGCGGTGGTCGGGGTCGGCCAACACGCGGCGGCAAGCGGGATCGGCCGCGAAGACGGCGGTGGTCATGGTGGAGATCCAGGCGGACATGATGCCCTTGCCGATCACCGCGGTGTCGGCGGTGGCGATGTGGAAGCCGGTATCGCTGGGGTCGCTGTCGTAGAAGCGACCGATCTCGTCCTTGGCGGCGCGATAGAACTCCAGGTAGGCGATGTCGCGCACACCGAGTTCGGGCTCGCCGAGGACGGCGAAGTCCAGGCTGAGAATGCACGGGCGGGAATAGGTTCCGGCCAGCTGGGCGCGGAAGTTCTCGCGGCGGCGGTCGGCGTCCCAGTCCTGTTCCCAGGATTCGAGCAGGTGCGGGCGGGCCATCCATTCGGCGAGCAACTCGGGATCGGTGCCGTCGGGATCGGCCAGGCGCAGGCTGAACGGCGCCGCGAAGACCGGCAGCACGGGTGCGGGCGCGGCGGCCACCTCGGCGGGCAGATCGGTCTGCTCGCGGGGCAGCGCGGTGGGGGTCCCGGCGGGGTTCATCTACTCGGTGCTCCGTTCAATCGTAACCTTGGTCACCTCGATTGGTAAGGCTAGCCTATACTAATGGCTGGGTGTTACTGTTGCCCGACCGATCGCCCGGTGATAGCCGGGCCGTTCCCGATTCGGGTCGGATTCGGATGCAACAGGATTCGCCCCGTCCCGGACGACAGCGCCGGGCGGGCCCGTGCGTGAGCGCGGCGTTTGGATAGTGCGAAACGGCCGCGCAGCTTTGCGCGGCCGGTGAGGGAGAGCGACATGGCAAGAGAACTCGGCTGGATCAGGCAATTTCAGGCCCCCAGGACCGATTCCCTACCGCCGCTGATCGTCTTCCCGCACGCGGGTGCGGGCGCCTCGGCATATCGGGTGTTCGCCAAGCGTATGGCCGCCGACTTCGACACCGCGATCGTCCAGTACCCCGGCCGTCAGGACCGCGCGCGCGAAGCCGCCGCGCAGACTCTGCCCGAGCTGGCCGCCGGCGCCTTCGAGGCGTTCCGCGACTCCGCGCACAACACCGGCGCACCGCTCACCGTCTTCGGTCACAGCATGGGCTCCATCGTCGCGTTCGAATTCGTCCGGCTGGCCGAGGCCGCGGGGTTGTCCGTGCGTTTGCTGGTGGTCTCCGCTGCCGCCGCACCGCACCGAATCGCCGAGCTCCCCGCACATCCCACCGAGGACGACGAATTGCTCGACCACATGGCCACGCTCAACGGCACCGGCGCCGACGTGATGGCCAGCCGTGAGGTGATGCGGATGGCGCTGCCGGTCCTGAAGGCCGATTACCGCGCCTTCGACGCCTATTCCTGTGGTCCCGACGTGGCTGTCGCGACACCCGTGCTGGTGCTCGGTGGCGATGACGACCCGTTCGTCGGGCCGCGCGACCTCTACGGCTGGGACCAGAGCACCACCGCCGAGATCGAGGTCAACCTGTTCGAGGGCGGTCACTTCTACCTCGACGAGAACATCGACGGCATCGCCGAGGCGCTCGTCGGCAAGGCCCTCGCGCGATGAACTCCGATCCCATCGTGATCGTCGGGATGGGTGTCGAAGCCCCCGGCGGCGTCGAGACCCTGCCCGACTTCTGGTCCGCCCTCGCTTCCGGGCGTGAGCTGATCGGCCCGTTCCCGCGCGACCGTGACTGGCCGCTCGACGAACTGTTCGCCCTCGGCAGGCTCGAAGGCTGGGCGCCGGTCCGTGACGCGGGCGGGTTCCTCGACGGTGCGACCGACTTCGACGCGCAGTTCTTCGGCATCACCCCGCGCGAAGCGGTGGCGATGGACCCGCAGCAGCGCGTGGCCATGCGGGTCGCGTGGCGTGCGCTCGAACACGCGGGCATCAATCCCGGTGCGCTGGACGGTGATTCGGCCGGTGTGTGGATGGGCGTTTCGACCGTCGAATACGGGCCACGGGTGGGCTCGGTGAACGAGTACAGCGGCTATCGCGCCACAGGGACCGCGCTCGGCGCGGTCGCCGGGCGCATCTCCCACGGTCTCGGCCTGGTCGGTCCCTCGATCAGTGTGGACACCGCGTGCGCGTCGTCGCTGACCGCCGTGCACCAGGCGGCCTCGGCGATCCGCGCGGGCGAGTGCGAATGGGCGCTGGCCGGCGGAGTGTGCGTGATGGGTTCGCCCGGCGCGTTCTACGAGTTCTCCAAGAACAACGCCCTCGCCACCGACGGCCACTGCCGTTCCTACGCCGCCGACCCCACCGGCACCCTCTGGGCAGAGGGCGCGGGAGTCATCGTGCTGGAACGGGAATCGCGGGCGAAGGCGCTGGGGCACCGGATCTACGGGCAGCTGCTCGGTTCGCGGGTCAACCACAACGGTTCCGGCGCCCCGATCGCGGTGCCGAGCGCGGGCGCTCAGCAGCGGCTGATCGAGGACACGGTCGCCGCGGCCGGGATCAGCGCCGACGACATCGGCCTGATCGAAGGCCACGGCACCGGCACCGCCGTCGGCGACCCGCTCGAATTGACCGCACTGGCAGCGACTTACGGCAACCCGGACCGCACCGACGGACCTCTGCTCGGCTCGGTGAAGTCCAACACCGGCCACGCCCAGGCGGCGTCGGGGATGCTCGGGCTCATCAAGGTGCTGCTGTGTGGTGCGCACGGCGCCATCGCACCGAGCCTGTGGGCAGACGCGCCCAATACCGAGATCGACTGGGACGCGACCAGTTTGCGCCTGGCCGCCGAACTCACCGACTGGGCGCCGCGCGCGGACGGCCTGCGCTATGCCGCGGTGTCCTCGTTCGGCGTCGCGGGAACCAACGCGCACGCCATCGTCGGCCTGCCGGTGCTGGAGGAGACCAACCATGGCTGAGTACCGCTTACCGGACGGCAGCGTTCCCGTCCTGCTGTCCTCCGACAGTGTCGAGGGACTGCGCGCCGAGGCGGCCGCCCTGCGCGCCTATGTTGCCGCGCATCCCGAGGCGAGCGCGCAACGATTGTCGGACATGCTGTTGCGCACCCGCGTGCCCCGTCGTCGCCGGGCGCTGATCCTGGCGTCGCCGACGGGGGCGACCGATGAGCTGTTGTCCGCACTCGACGCGATCGCGACCGGCTCCGAGCACGCACTCGTGGTGCACGGCGACGTGCCGGCGAGCGCGCGCCGGATCGGGTTCGTCTTCCCCGGCCAGGGCAGTCAGCGGCCCGGCATGGGTGCGACGTTCTATGAGCTGTCGGCCGACTACCGCGCGGTGGTCGACGAATGCGCCGCCATCCACGCCGAACGTTTCGGTCATTCCCAGCCGCTGCACTATCTGCTCGGCCACGAAGGGCAGTACGAGGACACGGTGTGGGAAGTGCAGCCCGCGTTGATGTTCCACATGACGGGCCTGGCCGCGGTGTGGCGAGCCGCGGGGGTGGATCCGCACGCGACCATCGGCCACAGCCAGGGCGAACTCGCCGCGGGCGCGGTCTCCGGCGTGATGACGCTGCGTGACTCGGTGCTCGCGGTGACCCATCGCGCCCTGCTCGCGGACCGGCTGTCCCCGCGCGGCTATTCGATGGCGGTCTTCGGGATGGACCGCGAGAGCGTGGAAGCGCTGATGGCACGGCACTCGGGGTGGGCCGAGCTCGCGGTCGTCAACTCGCCGCACATCATCGCCATCTCCGGTGAACGCGGCGCCGTCGTCGATCTGGTGGCCGCCGCTACCGCGCGCGGCCAGTTCGCGCGGGAGATCCGGGTCGCCTTCCCGGCACACACCTCCATCGTCGCCGAGGTACGGACCGAGTTCGAAGGCTTCCTCGGTGACGAGATGAGCGCACCGAACTTCTCCGCCTCCGAGATCCCGTGCTACGGCGCGACTCTCGGCGAGATGATCACGCCCGACCTCAAGCAGGAGGAGTACTGGTACTGGAACCTGCGCAACCGCGTCCGGTTCGACCGCGCCGTGGTCAGCGCGGGCAGTGACGGCGTCGACCTGCTGATCGAGGTCGCCGAACACCCCGTGCTGCAACTGGCCATCCAGGAAAACCTCAGCCTGGTCCCGAACCGTCCCGGCCTGCCCGCGCGGGATTTCCGCGTCCTCGGCACGTCGCTGCGCACCGCGGACGGGCTCTCGGAGTTCACCCGCAATCTCGCCCAGGTCGCCGTCCTCGACATCGACTACCGCTGGGACGCACTGCGCGTCGACGACACCGTCAGCCTCCCGCTGCGCGACTTCCCGCACACCGTCACCAACGCCAAGCGACTGTGGGCTCCCCTCGGCGCCCATGAGACCCCCGCCGAACTCGTGGTCTCCACCCCGAAACCGCAACGGCTGGTGGAACAGTGGATTCCGGTGCAGCGTCGCGCGCTGACCGCGCCGCGCAGTCTCCTCGTCGTCGACCACACCGGCGAATGCGCCGAGCTGGCCGCCGCCCTGGTGGCCGCCGCGGACCGCCACGGCGCCGACGCGCGCGCGATCGGAGCCGCCGACGCGCCTTCGGGCCAGAACGCCCGGGACCACGCTGTGGGCGCCGCTGACTCCGTGGTCGTGCTGTTGCCCGCTGCCGGCGACGACGACAGCGCCGGTGCGATCGACGCGCTGGTGCGGTTCTACGCCGAACGCGCCTGGGCCCCGGCATTGTCCGCGCTGCGTCCCGGTGGCGAGTGCTGGCTGCTGACCGTCGGCGGCGAGACGGTCCACGACGGTGACCCGATTCCCGGGCTGTTCCAGTCGGGCGTCAGCGCCGGATTCCGCAGTGTGGGTATCGAGAACCCGGGAATCCTGTTCCGGCACCTCGATCTCGCCGCGACCGAATCCGCTCCCGCCCAGGCCGCCAAGATCGTCGGTGCGGTGCACTCCAGCGGGGAAGCCGAGTTGGCGCTGCGCGCCGGTAAGCTGTTCGTCAAGCGCCTGGTCGTCGATACCACCAATGAAACCGGTTCGCTCGGAACAGATCTCGATCACGTGGTGATCGTCGGTGGCACCGGTCAGCTGGGTCTGCGGTTCGCCGATCAGCTGGCGCGCACCGGAGCGGGCCGCGTCACGCTGCTGAGCCGCAGCGGCGAAACCGAGGCGCTGGCACCGGAACTGGCTCGGCTGCGCGGTATCGGCGCGACCGAGATCGTAGTGCGGTCGTGTGATGTCAGCGATGTCGACGCCGCCAAGGCGTTCGGTGCCGAGATCGCCGATCGCCCGGTCGACCTGGTGATTCACGCCGCGGTCAACTACGTGGACGCCGAACTCGACCAGATCACCGGCGACGCCGTGCGCACCGCCGCCGCCGCGAAGCTGCGCGGCCTGGACAACCTGATCGACGCGGTCGCGCTGACCGTGGACTGCCGGGTTCTGCTGTGTTCGTCGATGGCGGCGACGCTGGGCGGACGCGGACAGGTCCTGTACGCGGTGACCAACCGCATGCTCGACGTGGCGGCCCGCAGGCTGCGCGCCCGTGGCATCGCCGCCGCGAGCCTGCAGTGGGGATTGTGGAGCGTGGCAGGCCCGCTCGACGACGCCGGGTTCGCCCGGGTCGAGGAGGCAGGCGTGTTCCCGATGGTGCCCGCGGACGCGATCGAGGCAGGGCTCGCCGCGCCGGTGCGCGACGGCATGATCATCGCCGCCGACTGGGACTTCCTGCGCGAGGTGCTCGGCGCGTTCGGCCAGGCCAGCGTGCTCACCGGTCTCGAATCCGCCACGCCCGCACCGCAGGTGGCACCGGCGCCCGCCGCCACGGTGAGTGCGGTTCCGGCGGACGTGGCCGCTGCGGCGCCCGCGGCGCCCACCGATAATTTCCCGCTCGACCTGCGCATGCGCACCGAACTGCTCAAGGTGATCGGCGGTGACAGCGCCGAATCCATCGACGCCACCATGCCCTTGGTCGCACTCGGCCTCGATTCCTTGCAGGCCTTGGACTTCCGCAAGCGCGTGCGAGCGGAACTGGATCGCGATCTGCCGGTCGCGGCGATTCTCGGCGGCGCATCGCTCGACGATGTCGTGCTGCTCATGGCACAGAACACCAACCAGGGCTGAGGGGCCGAAGAACATGTCTGACACCGAAGCCACCCTGTCCGTCGCCGAGCGCCGCAAACTGCTGCTCCAGCAGAAGCTGCGCGAACGCGGCATGGCCGTAGTGAACGCCGAACCCGTTGCCGTACCGCGTATTCCGGTGGGGGAGCGGCGCCCGCTCACCCCCGGCCAGCGCCGCATGTGGTTCCTGCAGACCCGCGACGCCGACGACACCGCCCTCAACATCTGTGTCGCCTACCGCCTCACCGGCCCGCTCGACGCCGATCGCCTGCACGCGGCGTTCGACCAGGTGGTGGCTCGCCACGACATCCTCCGCACCACCTACGGCGCGGACGTCGACGGCACGCCGTATCAGGTGTTCGCCGCCGACGCCCAGGCCGAATGGTCGACCCACGACCTCACCGAGCTCGCGGAGTCGGGTCGTGACCTGCGGGTGGAGGTGCTGGCCCAGCGTGAGTTCGGTCGTCCGTTCGCGCTCGGCACCGAACTCCCGCTGCGCGCGACGCTGATCCGCACCGGGACCGACGAGCACGTCGTGCTCCTCACCATCCACCACATCGCCTGGGACGACGATTCCTGGGCGGTGTTCTTCGCCGAACTGAACGCCGCGTACCGGGCCGGGCAGCCGAGCGCCGCCGGGTCGAGCACTGCGGGATCGTCCACACCGAGCGCCCCGGCCGCCTCACCCGACGAAGCGAACGAGGCAGGCCACGGCGATTCGGCGCTCGGCCGTGACACCGTGCAATTCGCGGCCATCGCGTCGACCGCGGAACCCGCCGAGGCCGACGTGGCGTTCTGGCGCGAGGCCCTGCGCCCGCTGCCCGAACCCCTCGAACTGCCCGGCTCCGCCTCGGCCACCCCCGGCCGCAACGCCCAGCGCCGCACCCACCGTCTGCCTGCCGAGCTCGTCACCCGCACCGAACAGTTCGCCCGCGAACAGGCCGCGACCCCGTTCATGGTGCTGCTCGCCGGTTTCGACGCGCTGATCCACCGCTACACCGCCGCCGACGACTTCCTCGTCTCCATCCCGGTGACCGATCGCCCCGCGGGCACCGAACAGCTCATCGGCTACTTCGGCAACACGCTGCTGCTGCGCGCCACCATGGGCGCCCACGCCGACTTCACCCAGCTCGTCGCCGCGGTCCGCGACACCTGCACCGGCGCCTTCGCGCATCGGGGCGTCGGCATCGATCGTGTCGTCCGCGAGGCGAACCCGGATCGGGTGGCCGGGCGCGACGGCTTGGATCAGCTGGTCCGCCTCGGTTTCTCGGTGCGCAAGAGCGCTGACGGTTTCGCCCTCGACGGCGTGAGCTCCACCCAGCTCGAACTCGGCGCGGCGAGCGCGCAGGTGCCGTTGGCGCTGGCCATCGTGCTCGACGCCGACGGCACCGCGGTGGTGGAAGCCGAGTACCAGACCGATGTGCTGGCCGAGGCCCTCGTCGACCAGTTGCTCGCGCACTTCGGTCAGCTCCTCGACAGTGCGTTGCGCGAGCCGCGACGCAGACTCGCCAACCTCGACATGCTCGGTGCCACCGACCGCGCGACCCTGCTGGATCGCTCGCACGGCGCCCTCGTCGATGAACCGGCGACCACCCTTGTCGCCCTGCTGGAATCGGCCGCGGCCGCCGCCCCCGACGGGCTCGCACTGCTCTCCGACGACACCGAGCTCACCTACGCCGCGCTGCACGCGCGCGCGAATCGCCTGGCCCACTGGCTGATCGGGCAGGGCGTCGGCACCGAGGACCTCGTCGGCCTTCGCTTCGGCACCTCGGTGGAGTTCATCGTCGCCGTGCTCGCCGTCCTCAAGGCCGGTGGCGCCTATCTCCCGATCGATCCGGCCTACCCGCAGGATCGCATCGAGTACCTGATCGAGGACGCGAACCCTCGATTGTTGCTCGGCGCAGTCGAATTGGCCGCTGCTGAAGAGATGGCCGCCGGTCTCCCCGCGACCGCGCCCACCGATGCCGAGCGCCTGCGTCCGCTACTCCCCGCGAACCTGGCCTACGTCATCTACACCTCCGGCTCCACCGGCAAGCCCAAGGGTGTTCCGGTGCCGCACAACGCGATCGCCGAACACATCGTCTGCTTCACCGCCGACTGGAACATGACCGCCGCCGACCGCCTGATGCAGTCGTCGTCGGTGAGTTTCGACGCCTCGCTGGTCGACATCGCGATCACCCTCACGGTCGGCGCGCAGCTGATCGTGCCCAAGCCCAACGCTTTCCGCGATATCCGCTACGTCGCCGACCTGATAACCCGCCGCCAGGTGACGGTGCTGCACATGGTGCCGTCGATGCTGAGTACGTTCCTGCTGCTGCCCGAGATCAGCGAATGGCAGTCGCTGCGCCAGATCCCCGTCGGCGGCGAGGCGCTGCCCGGCGAAGTCGCCGACCGGTTCTTCAACACCCTCGAGGCCGAACTCCGCAATCACTACGGACCGACCGAGGCCGTGGTCTGCTCGACCCATATGCCGGTCGCGGGTCCGCAGGGTACCGGCGTGGTGCCGATCGGCGTCCCCAACCGCAACGTCTACACCTATGTCCTCGACGAGGCATTGCAGCTGGTGCCCGACGGCGTCGTCGGTGAGCTCTACCTCGGTGGCGATCAGCTCGCCCGCGGCTACCTGGACCGTCCCGCGCTGAGCGCGCAGCGTTTCGTCGCCGACCCGTTCGCGGCGGCCGAGGGCGGCCCCGCGATGGGCGCCCGCATGTACCGCTCCGGTGACCTGGTGCGCCGCAACGCCTTCGGTGAGCTCGAGTTCGTCGGCCGCGCCGACGAACAGGTGAAGGTGCGTGGTTTCCGCATCGAGCTCGGCGAGGTCGAGGCCGCGATCGCCGCGCATCCCGCCGTCGCCCACTGCGTGGTCGTGGTGACCGAGGACCCCGCCATCGGCGCGATGCTCGCCGCCTATGTGGTGCCCGCCGAGGGCACGGTCGACCTCGAACAGGTCCACGCGTTCGCGGCAGGCGGACTGCCGGAATACATGGTGCCCAGCGCGTTCGCGGTGATCCCCGAGATCCCGCTCACCGTCAACGGCAAGCTCGACAAGCGCGCCCTGCCCGCGGCGTCCCCCGCCGTGGTACGCACCCACCGCGCTCCGGCCACGGCCACCGAACGCAAGGTGTGCGCCCTGTTCGGCGCCCTGTTCAACCTCGACGAGGTCAGCGCGGAGGACTCGTTCTTCGAACTCGGCGGGCACTCCCTGCTCGCGGCGCGCCTGGTGGCCCAGGTCCGCGCGGAGTTCGGCATCGAGCTCGACGTGCGCGTCGTGTTCGACAGCCCGACGCCCGCCGCCCTGGCCGCCGACCTGGTCGCCCGCTTCCTGGCGGAATTCGATATCGACCTCGATGCCGTCGACAACGACTTCGACGACGCCCCCGCCGAGAGCACGACCGCCGACCCGGCCGAAACCGTGACGGCGGATACCGCGACCGCCGGACCGGGGCGGTCCAGCCGCCCGGCGATCGGTGGGCGCCCGCGCGGCGAGCGCGTTCCGCTGTCGTACTCGCAGCTGGCGATGTGGTTCCAGTACCGAATGGAGGGTGCGGGCTCGGTCGGCAACCTGCCGCTGGCCCTGCGCTTCGACGGCGCACTCGACATCGCGGCCCTGCGTGCCGCGCTCGATGACGTGGTCGCCCGGCACGAGTCGCTGCGCACCACCTTCCCCGAACACGACGGCGTGCCCTACCAGGTGGTGCACCCCGCCGCACCGGTCCCGCTGCCGGTGCGCGAGCTCGCCGCCGGGCAGCTCACCGAGGCACTCGCCGAGATCGCCGGCTACCACTTCACCCTCGACGGTGAGCCGCTGATCCGCGCCGAACTGCTCGTGCTCGACGCGGGCGCCCACGTGCTCTCGCTGCTGGTGCACCACATCGTCGCCGATCACGCGTCCTTCGGCGTGCTGCTCGACGACCTCACCGCCGCCTACCGGGCTCGCAGCGAACACAGCGGCGCGCCGAACTGGGCGCCGCTGCCGGTCCAGTTCGCCGACTACGCGCTGTGGCAACGCGAACTGTTCGACCAGGCCGCACCGAGCGCGTTCGCCACCGACCAGATCGAGTACTGGCGGTCCACGCTCGCCGGTGTTCCCGAGGAGATCGCGGTCGCCCACGATCGGCAGCGTCCGCCGGTGCTCGGCAAGCGCGGTGAAGTGGTGAGCTTCTCGCTGCCCGCCGCCGTGCGCTCCGGGCTCGAATCGCTCGCGGTCCGCAGCGGCGCCACCGAGTTCATGGTGTGCCAGGCCGCGGTCGCCACCCTGCTGCACACCCTCGGTGGTGGCACCGACATCACTCTCGGCACTCCTGTCGCGGCGCGCACCGATCCGGCGACGACCGCCCTGATCGGGTTGTTCGCCAACATGGTCGTGCTGCGCAACGACCTGTCGAACGCACCGACGTTGCGCGACACCGTGGTTCGGGCACGCAATGTGGTGCTCGACGCCAACGCCCACCAGGAGCTGCCGATCGAGCGCCTGGTGGAAGCGCTCAACCCGCGTCGCTCGCGCTCGCGGAACCCGTTGTTCCAGAGCATGATCCACTTCCGTGGCGCCGACTGGGCACCCACCACGCTCCCGTTCGCGACCTCGGGGGAGAGCACTGTCACCGTGCTGCCCGCCGACTTCGACGTCTCGTTCCTGGATCTGAACCTGAGCCTGAACGTGACCGCCGAGGGCGGCATGGACGTCCGCGTCGTCGTCAACGCCGATCTGTACGAACCGGCCACGGCCGCGCTGATCGCCGACGCGCTCGCCGCCACGCTGCGCGCCTTCGCCGAAACGCCGGACCTGCCGGTGGCCGACCTGCGTGTGCTGCCCGCCGCGGATCTCGAGCGTCTGCTGGCCACCCCCGCCCCGGTGGCCGCGAGCGCCGTCGCCACCGGTGCGGCGACCGACTCCGACACCGAGCGCACCCTGATCGCGCTGATCGAGGAACTGCTGGAAATCGACGACGTCGTCGGCGAGGACAACTTCTTCGCCCTCGGTGGTGACAGCGTCATCTCCATCCAGTGGTCGGCGCGCGCCGATGCCCTCGGCCTGCCGCTGTCGCCGCAGCTGGTGTTCGAATGCGCCACGATCACCGAACTGGCCGCCGCCGTCGACGCCGCCGCCGGTGACGCGACGCACGCCGATGAGCCCGAACAGGTTTCGCACGCGCCGATGAGCGCGTCGGGCCTGGAATCCGACGCCCTGTCCGCGCTGACGGCCGCCTGGTCCGCGCAGGGATGAGCACGAACGTCGGGATGAACGAGCAGTTAGGAAGGGACGCAGCATGAGTGCGCCGCAGATCGAAGACGTACTCGCGCTGAGCCCGCTGCAGGAGGGGCTCTTCTCGCTCTCCCGGCTGACGGGTACCGAGATCGACCTGTACACGATGCAGTTCGTGGTCGATATCGACGGCCCGGTCGACACCGACCTGCTGCGTCGCAGCGCGCAGGCGATGCTGGACCGTCATCCGAACCTGCGTGCCGCGTTCTGGGACACCGACGTGCCCAAACCGGTGCAGATCATCCCCTCACGCGCGGAATTGCCGTGGGCCGAACGACACGCGCGCACCACGGAATTCGAGGCGATCGCCGAATCCGAGCGCCGCGTCCCGTTCGTGCTGAGCCGTGGTCCCGCGCTGCGTGTGCTGCTGCTCGACGTCACCGACGCGCCCGAGCCGCGCAAGCGGATGATCCTCACCGCGCACCACATCCTGATGGACGGCTGGGCGGTCGCGGTGTTCTTCACCGAGCTGCTCGCCGTCTATCGAGCGGGTGGCACCCTCGACGGTCTGCCCGCGCCCCGTCCCTACCGTGACTACATCGGCTGGCTCGGCGCGCAGGACCACGACGCCGCGGCCCGCCGCTGGGCCGAGTACCTCCAGCAGGTCAGCGCGCCCCTGGTGCTGGCCGACGGCACCGGCGATCGTGGCTCCGCAGTCCCGGAGACCACGCGACTCCGGTTGTCCGCCGAAGAAACTGAGCAATTGCAGCAGTGGGCGCGCACCAACGGGATGACGCTGAACACCGCCGTCCAGTTCGCCTGGACGCTGCTGCTCGGCCGCATCACCGACCGCCGAGACGTGGTCTACGGCACCACCATCTCCGGCCGCCCCGAGAAACTCGCGGGCGTCGAAGGCATGGTCGGGCTGTTCATCAACACCGTCCCGGTCGTGCACCGCCTCGACTCCGCCGAGCCGGTCGTCGCGCAATGCGCACGCCTGCAACGCGATTCGGCGACCATGCGCGACATCGGGTATCTCAGCCTGTCGACCCTGCAACGCGCGGCCGGTCACGGTGCCCTGTTCGACACCCTGTTCGTTTTCGAGAACGCCCCCATCGACGACGCCATCCAGACGGTCACCGCCCCCGACGGCGCCCGGTTCCGGCCGATCGAGATGGAAAGCCTCGCGCACTACCCGCTCACGGTCGTCTCCCACCTGAGCGACGGCGAACTCCTCGTCCTCGTCGAAGCGATTCCCGCGCTCCTCGGACACCTCGACCCCGCCGACCTCGGCGCCCGGATGCTGACCGTCCTGCGCACCCTGCCGACCCTCGACGCCACCGCGACCACCGATGCGATCGACCTGCTCACCGAGGCCGAGCACGCCGAACTCCGCAGCGCCGCAACGAATACGACTCCCGCGCCGACCGCCACCCCGTGGGAACTGTTCGAGCAGCAGACCACCGCTACCCCGGACGCGATCGCCCTCACCACCACCGCGGGCGAGGTGTTCACCTACCGGGCGCTGCACGACGAAGCCTGCCGGTTGGCCGGGGAGTTCGCCGCGCACGGCGTCGCCCCGGAAACCGTTGTCGCCCTGATGCTCCCGCGTAGCCCGCGCTCGATCATCACCATCCTGGCGACGTTCGCCGCGGGCGCTGCTTACGTCCCGGTCGACATCACGCTCCCGGCCGCCCGGATCGCCTCGATTCTGCGCCAGTCGAACCCGGTCCTCGCCGTCGTCCTCGACGGAGATCGGACGCTGCTCGACGGCGTCACCGAGACCACAGCCGATCACCGATCGGTGCCCGTGTTGGCGCTCGACGATCCTGCCGTCATCGCACGGGTCGCGGCCCGGCCCGCCCAGGCCCCTGCGGTGAATCGCGAACTCGACCACAGCGCCTACATCATCTTCACCTCCGGCTCGACCGGCGAACCCAAGGGTGTCGTCGGCACGAACGCCGCTCTGGCGGGTTACTTCGCCGATCACCTCGCGCGCTTCTACCGTCCGGCCATGGACAAGCTCGGCCGCCCCCTGCGGATCGCGCACGCCTGGTCGCTCGGCTTCGATGCCTCCTGGCAGCCGATGGTCGGGTTCCTCGCCGGGCAGGCGCTGCACCTGTTCGACGCCGAGGAGATGCGCGACGCGCACCGCATCGTCGCCGGCATGGCCGAATTCGACATCGACATGATCGACACCACCCCGTCGATGCTCGCTCAGCTGGCGGCAGCGGGCCTGCTCGATCGTGACCTGCCGGTGCTGGCCCTCGGCGGCGAGGCGATCGACACCGCCCTGTGGGCGCGGTTGCGCGCGCTCCCCGCGACGGCTGTGTACAACTGCTACGGGCCCACCGAGACGACGGTCGAAGCGGTGGTCGCGCCCGTGGCCACCTCGGAGATCCCCACGATCGGCACCGCCAACGGCGGCATGGTCGGCTACGTCCTCGACTCCCGGCTGCGGCCGGTCCCGCAGGGCATCGTCGGCGAGCTCTACCTGTCGGGCGTGCAGCTGGCCCGCGGCTACCTCGGCAAGCCCGCCATCACCGCGGACCGTTTCGTCGCCGACCCGACGCGCCCCGGTGCGCGCATGTACCGCACCGGCGACCTCGTGCGCCGGCTCCCGGGTGGCCGCTTCGGTTATCTCGGCCGCGCCGACGCCCAGGTGAAGGTGCGTGGCTATCGCATCGAGGTCGGTGAGATCGAGACCGCGCTGCGGCGTTCGGCCGATATCGACACCGCCGCGGTGACCGTGGTCCGCCGTGCCGGGGGCGCGTCGCTGGTCGGCTTCGTCGTCGGCAAGGCCGGTCGCGCCGTGATCGTCAGCCGGGTGCGTGCCGATCTCGCGCAACGCCTGCCCGCGTACATGATTCCCGCGCGAATCGTCGTGCTGGACCAGCTGCCGGTGAACGTCAACGGCAAGCTCGACGGTCCCGCGCTGAACGAGCTCGCCGAGCAGTCGCTGTCGGTCGCCGACAGTAACGCGGTCGCCGAGACGCCCACCGAGATCGCGCTCAGCGAGTTGTTCGCCGAACTCTTCGACGGCCGCGCGCCCGGCATCGACGCCGACTTCTACGAACTCGGCGTCGACAGCATCGTCGCGATCTCGCTGGTGAACAAGGCCCGCCGCCGTGGACTCGCCCTCAATCCGCGCATGGTGCTGGCCTGCCCGACCATTCGCGAACTCGCCGCCGCCGTCGATGACGCACCGGCCGCCGCCGCGCAGTCCGGTGCCGACGCCTACGGTGTGGTCCCGCCGCTGCCGGTGGTCTCCTGGATGTACGAATACGGCAACTACCGCCGCTTCACCCAGACCGCGCTGCTGCGTCTGCCTGCCGGAATCGACCGTGCGGCACTGGAATCCACCCTCCAGGCGCTGATCGACGCGCACGACACCCTGCGCGCGGTGCTCACCGATACACCGGACGGCCCGCGCATGGTCACGCGCGCGCCCGGCGTGGTGAACGCGGGCGAGCTCGTCATTGAAGCACCGCGAGGGCTCAGCGGCACCGAACTCGACACGGCCATCACGAAATACGCGCGAATCGCGAACGACGCGATCGATCCACGGGCCGGGGAAATGGTCCGGGCCGTGTGGTTCGCGGGAACCGAGTCTGCTGTCGAAGACGTGCCGGGCTCCGGCGCCGGTGCCGGCATCCTGCTGCTCGCCGTGCACCACCTCGCGGTCGACGTCGTGTCCTGGCACATCATGCTCGATGCCCTCGCCGCTGCCTGGCAGCAGATCCAAGCAGGCGTGACGCCGAAGATGCTGCCCGAGTTCACCTCCTACCGGCAGTGGTCCGAGGCCATGTGGCAGCGTGCGTCCGCACCGGAAGTCCTGGCCCAGCGCGACTACTGGACCGCACAGGTCTGCGAGCCCGACGCCGCCCTCGGCTCCCGGCATCCCGCACCGGCCACCGACACCTGGTCGAGCCTGCGCGTCAGCACGGTCGCGACGCCGGTGGCGGTCACCGACCGACTCCTCGATCGTGTCGGCAAGGACGAGGGCGTCCGCGAGCTCCTGCTCACCGCCCTCACCATGACCATGGCCTCGCTGCACGCCGACAACGGAAACGACCCGGCCGCAGGTGCCTTGATCGCCATGGAGGGTCACGGCCGCGCCGACACCACCCTCGACACCGACACGGCCAACACCCTCGGCTGGTTCACCAGCGTCTTCCCCGTCCGCCTCGGCGTCGGCGACAACGCGGTGGATATCGCGCGCGCGCAAGCGGACCCGGCTGCCGCCCGTACTCTGCTCGACTCCGTCTCGACGCATCTGCGCGAAATCCCCAACCAGGGACTGGATTACGGTCTGCTGCGCTACGTCAACCGCGCGGCGGAACTCCGCTCCGCCGCCGAACCCCAGGTCGAATTCAACTACCTCGGCCGAATCGACCTCAGCGGCAACGAATCCGATCCCTGGTCGTTGCTCGTCGGTGAGCACGACCAGGCCCTACCTCTCGACCCTGAACCCGACCTTCCCCTGCGGTACGCGATCGACGTCATCGCGGGCATCGGCACCACCCCCGACGGGCCGGCCCTGACCACCAACTTCCGCTGGAGCGCGTCCCTGTTCACCGAAGACCAGGCCGCGCGCTTCGCTGAACTCTGGGAGCAGGCGATCATCACGCTCGCCGACGTGGTGCACGGGTAGGGCGCCGATCGCTGGGCGATGTCGGTGCTGCGTGTCCGCATCGTCGTGTCTGGCACGCGGGCTACCTCTCGCTCACGCGGGCAGGTCAGTCGCAGTGTGGCTTGGCGAACTCCTCGATCAACACGGGATACTGTTCACCGCCGTGACCCGCGGCGATAGACCGGTCTGCCAGGGCCTTGAACAACTTCGGCAGCTCGGCGTTGACGCCGAGCGCCTCGCACTCCTCGATCAGGTGCGCCATCGTTCGCGCGTCGGTCTCCAGGGCCGCCACCTCGGCGGGATAGGAACCACTGTCGATCTGCTCGGCGTAGCCGGGCAGCCAGGTGGCCACCCCGGTCGCCATCATCTGCGCGAACGGGGCGTACGTCGCGGCGTCGACACCGGCGGTCCGGAGCATGGCGGTGCCCTGGAGCCACGCGTTGAGGACGCTCCACATCATGGTCAGACCCGCCACGTCGTACAGGGAGGCCAGGCCGTGGTCGGCGCCGAGATAGGTGACGGTGCCGAGTGCTTCGAGGGTTTTCCGGTGTGCGTCGAAGTCGGACTGTGGACCGCTGTGCAAAATCACCGCGTCGGGAGTTCCGATCGCCTGCGGGATGGCCATGATCGCGCCGTCGAGGTAGCGGGCGCCGCGCTGTTCGAACCAGTGGGCCGTTTCGCGGGCCTGGGCGGAGTCGCCCGAGGTGAGATTGAGCAGGGTCGTGCCGTCGACATCGCTCGCGGCGAACAGATCGCGCACGGCCGGGTAGTCGGTGACGCAGACGATCGTGATCGCGCTCGCCCGCAGGGCGTCACCGATGGCCGGCGCGAGTCGCGCGCCCTCGGCCACCAGGTGGTCGGCCTTGGCGGGCGTCCGATTCCAGACGGTGGTGGGATGCCCGGCCGCGAGGAACGCGCCGGCGAGCGATCGGCCCATGAGGCCGAGTCCGATGACAGTCACAGGTGTTTCGGTTGCGTTGTGCATGGCAGCATCATCAACGTTCATACCGGTATGAAGGTCAAGTGAGGTTGCGATGCGAATCGGCGAACTGAGTACCCGCACGGGCGTCAACGCCCACCAACTGCGCTACTACGAAGCCCAGGGCCTGATGGTCGCCGACCGCAGCCCGAACGGCTACCGCGAATACGACGACACCGCCCCGCTACGCGTGAAGCAGATCCGCCACCTGCTCGGCGCCGGCCTGTCCTCCGAAGACATCGCCTACCTCCTACCCTGCGCGGAAGGCGAAACCCCCACCCTCCCCGCCTGCCCAGACCTACTGTCCGCCATGCGAACCCGCCTGAACCGCATCGACGACCACATCGACCGCCTCACACAATCCCGCGAAGCCCTGGCCGTCTACATCGCCGCCGCCGAACGCACCACCGGCGACACCTACCCACCCTTCGACGGATCCGAACCGACCTGAGCGATGGTCGTCGGCCGAATCCGATCGGCAGACCCGACTACCGAGTGGCTCAGGCTGTCCCCACTCGCCGCCGCAGCAGGCAGAATTCGTTGCCCTCGGGGTCGGCCAGCACCTGCCAGGTTTCGTCGCCGGTCTGTCCGATGTCGACCTTGCGGGCACCCGCACCGAGCAGACGCTCGAGTTCTTCGTCCTGATCGCGGTCGGTCGCGTTCACATCGAGGTGCATCGGCAATTTCCCCCGCCTGGGGTCGGTGCTGACGCTGAACAGCAAAGTGGGCTGCGGCCCACCGAATTCGGTTCCCGGCGCGCCGATCTGGACGTCACCCTCGTCCCGATCGAGCACGACATAGCCGAGCACTTCGCACCAGAAGCCCGCCAGCAGTTCCGGGTCGGCGCAATCGATGACGAGTTCGGTGATCTTGCAAGCCATGAGGCGACCCTACGCCCGCAGCCGACGCCTCACGCCTGATGAACACCAGCCGTGGGCCAGACCCCATCGGCCCGATGCCCCCGTATCGCCATCCCCGCCACCCGCACCGCGGAAATCAACGCCTGAAGTTCGGCATCGATCCGGTTCATCTCAGTTGCCATGCATTCGATTTCTCAGCTCGATTGCCCGGGGGAGCTCCTCGGCGAGAATTTTGATCCAAGCGGTGAAACGGGTAGTGCTTTTTCGGAGAGGTCTGTCGCCGGTGTAGATCCAGAAGTATGGGTCAGGATCTTCCAGGTCCTCCTGGCGAAAAAAGTTGAACATGTAGCCCTGGTGGGTTTGGAAAATGAACGACTCGGCAAACGGTGTGAAATCTTCGTTGTAGTCGTCCTCGACAATTTCGCGGGCAATTTCCTTTCCTTCGAGCAGCCAGTCGTAGTCCCACTCGCCACCACGGTTGAGCCAGTATGGATCGCGGCCGCCGAATAACAAGAATTCCCTATAGGATTCGGGTATGTGCGATACGTGTTGAGCCTCCATCAGGGAATCAACCTCTTGCGGGGTGCATCCTTTGATGGCTTCGGGGGCGACGAGACCGGATTCCGTCAGCGGTCGGGCAATATCTTGTATGTACGTCATCTGTATTCCTTCGCGCGAGTTACAGTGTCGGTCTATCGCGACGCAGCGGGGGGTACGGGAGGATATAGTACACTTCTATTTCGATGTTCGGATACATCCTCTGAAATGCGCGAATTGTCGGATTGCATGACTGGCAGGGCTCTTGTTCGGAGAAAAGCCGGACGCGGCCCGATACCTGATTTTGGTTGTTCTCATCCAGCGGGTACCGGTCGCTGAGCTGTGAATGGAGATGCTCGAGCAGGTTGTTTTCCGCATCATTCCTTCGAATCTCGTCCTCGCTGATATCGGGAACGATCGAATTGTTCTGCGAGGGGGGAGCTATCGGTGGAAGTTGCGTGCCGACCGCTGCGTTCCTGGACACATCGGCAGTGCCGCTGAATCCGGCGAATGTTCCGGTCTGCTCTCCGACCGTGAAATCCAGCGCACCGCCCATTGTCTTCCATCCGACGTTCGCGGCGCGCCTGGCCAGCCTTTGGAGCTCGACCAGATCGGACACCTCGGCTGCCGCGGCATCCACCATGCTGAACCTGGGCTCGCGTTCGAGGTCATCGTCTGAACGACCCGTGTCGGGGTCTCCCGCATCCGGTCGAAGAACACCGGTAGGGCTATCGTCGAGCCCTCGCTGATCCGATGTGGTCGGACTGACTAGTCCTCGATCGTCCCGTCCGTCGGCCAACTCTGTTGTCTGCGGTTGAGCCACTGGGCTTTCGAGATCACCAGTGAGTCCATGGGTCCGCGTCGGTCCCGTTCCAGGGTTAGTTTGTTGAACGTCAGCTGGTACGTCTCGGTTGGTTCCGGCGGATTGATCAACGACGTCACGGTCACTTGGTATGTGATCGTTTCGCTGTTCTCCGTCAGTCGATGGAACGCCGCCCGTCGGCGTTTGGGATAGATCTGACGCCCGTTCACCGGCTGACCGGTCTCGATCGCCTGGTCGTACGTCTCGCCGATCGTCCACGGGTGCAGGCTGGGGTGCACTGTCACTATCCCGGTCTGTTTGTTCAGAACGTAGCTCGTCTGGCCGAGTCCCTGGCCCGCTGCTTTCTGTTCCGGGCTCAGCTCCGGTCGGCACACCCACCCGTGGTTGAACTCGATCACCGAGAAGGTCTGGGTTGGAAACGCTTCCGCTAGGAATTCCCGCACTTGTTCCTTGGTGACCAGCGGTGGAACCGGCATTGGCTACTCCTTGGGTATCGACGGGCATCGACCAGAGTTCGACCGACCCGCTGGTCAGGTTGTGCGGTGGCGTGTCCGAGTATTCGGATGTCTGCGGATCCCACCACACCGGACCCGCAGCGCCGTGCGGATAGACGATGACGGTCGCGTGGGAACCGTCGATCGTGGGCGAACCGTCCGACTCGTACAGCAGTTCACCAGTCTTTTCGTCTCTCGCGTGCCAGGTGTTGACGACCAGCGCTGACGCTCCTGGGCCCATGCTGCGAATCTGGTCGTGCAGCGCCTGGAACTGAGCCGAAACCGCAAGGTTGATGTCACCGAGCTGCCACGAACCGCCCAACCAGGCGGTTGCTCGATCGATCCCGCTTTGCTCGCCTGATCGGGTGTCGAGGTTCCCGTCGGCGTCGAGGTCGGGCCAGCGCGGTGAACCGACTTCGGGCCTGCCGTTGAACGATGACAATGCGGCCAGAGATCCGTCGAGGCAGTTGTTGCTCCTGCCCTGAGCGCTCGGCCCGCCATCGTTGATCAGGCGCCCGTAGTCGTTGGTCCGCGGGTCCGCGCCGACCAAGAACCGGTTGCCATCTCGTAGAGCATCTTCCACGTCGTGCTGGTACTCGGCATGTTCGAGGCTGTCGAGTCGCTCGGGTCCCTCGACACGGGTATCCGGGAGACCGTCGAGAGCTGCCGGTGTATTGGCGCGAGCGATGCTGTTGCTCAATTCGCGGATGTCGTCCACATCCAGGTCGGTGCCGCCGGGAGGGAGTCCGAGCTGTTCTCGCAGCAGCTCGGTGAGGGTGTCCAGGTCGGCGTCGGCAGGTGTGCTGTGGGGGTTGGACGGATCGAGATCGATGGTCATGTCAGCTGTTGCAGGGTCGCTGACCGGGACCAGGTCGACCATCATCCAGTCGCCGGACAAGAGTTGCTCGCCTCGGTTGAAGTGCAGGTCGACGGCGAGTTGGGCCTGCTCCAGCAGCGCTTGGACGACCGCCGGATCGAGGTTGCCGGTGCCGGTTACACGGACGCCGACTCGGAGCACCGACACCGGCGCCGCGAAAGCAGTGGTGAATCTGCCCCAGGCGAAGCTGCGGCCACCCTGTGGGTTGGCGACCTGGCGCACTCCACCGTCAGGATGCTGGGAACGCAGGTTCTCGCGCGCTGCGCGTGACTGGTTGGCGTTGTCTACCTGCTGTGCTGTCGGGATTGATTGCGCCGGCGTAGACGACTGGTGTGCAGCGGGCGTTGTGCTGTTGACAGGTGCTGGTGAGGTACCCGGAGTCGTGGGTGGGGGAGTGGGCGACGGAGGCAGCGAAGTCTGGGTCTGGCTGGCGGGCTGCGGAGTCTGATTGACCGATGACTGCGACGTCGGCGCGGTGGTGCCGTCTGTCGACTGGGACGCGGTCCCTGCATCGGCCGGGCGGCTCGCGTCCGACGTATCGACTACACCTCGAATGTCTCCGTTGTCGGCCACGTGCCGTTGCGCTGCCGACTCCACGCCGCCCTCGCGGCCACCATCGGGGCCAACGGTGTGTACGGAGTGGCTTCCAAGGTCACCTTGTCTATTGTCAGATTGAGGTCTTCTCTGGTCGGCGGGGTTGTCGCCAGCGATTCGACCGTCACCAGGTACTCGATCGTCTCCGGGTCTTGCCGGATCTGTTGGAGCGTCAGTCGATTCAGGGGGGGATAGATCTGTTCGGCTTGGATCGGAGTCCCGGTCTCGATCGCTGCGTCGTACATCTCGCCGATCGTCGTCAGTGCCAGGCTCGACTGCGTGGTGACCACTCCGGTCTCCTTGTCCACCGCGTAGCTCGCCAGGCCTAGACCCGTCCCCTCCGCGATCTCCGCCGGGGTCAGAATCTCGCGGCAGATCCAGGCGTGTCGGCTCTGGAGGAGACTGAACTCCCGCGCCGGGAATATCTGAGCCAGGTAGTCCCGCACTTGTTCCGCTGTTCGGAGTTGTGGCGGCTCCATTCGCTGCTCCCTGCTGGTCAACCGTCATGAATCTGAACGAAGAGGATTGAGACGTCAGGCTCGCCGGTGGAGAATCCGAGAACGTCCGCTGTTGTGGGTCCCACCAGACTGGACCGCTCGCACCGATCGGGTAGACGATAGCGGTTGCGTGCCCGCCGCCGCCCTGCCAGTCGTTGAGGACCAGTGCCGACGAACCGGGTCCCATCTGGCTGATCCAGTCGTGCAGGGCCTGAAACCGGTCCGGGACGGACTGGTTGGGATTCGCGAAGGTCTGCCATTGGCCACCGAGCCATGCTGCGGCGCGATCTGGGCCGTTCCGTTCTCCTTGTCGGCTGACAGTTCCGTCGGGAAGCAAATCCACCGTTCGGGGTGCGGAGACTTCTGGTCGGCCGTTGAACGACGCCAGCGCGGCAAGCGAGGCGTCGAGACAGTTGATATTTCGCCCGGTGACGTGTGGTCCGCCGTCGTTGATCAACCGCCCGTAGGGATTTGTTCTCGGATCGGCACCGACCATGAACCGGTTGCCGTCGCGTAGGGCGTCTTCGACCGCGTGCTGGTGCTGGGGAATTTCGACGCCGCGCAGGTAGCCGGGGGCGAACACTCGCGTCCCGGGCATGTCGGCCAGGGGCGACGGCGTGTTGGCTCGGGCGATGTCGTTGCTGATCGAGCGAAGATCGTCGGGGCTCAGCGGCGTGTCCGGTGCGCTCCGCGGCAAGCCCATGTGCTCGCGGAGGTCGTTGGACAGGTCGAACGGGTGTTGCTGCAAATTCAGCCGCAGGTCGGCGGCAGCCGGGTCGGTCGTCAGCTCGAGGTCGACGAGGAACTGGTCGCCGCTGTGAAGGTCCTGCGCATGATTGAAGGCGGCATCGACTGCGCGCTGGGCGAATTCGATCTCCTGGCTCAGTTCGGCTGGAGACATCAGGTGCGCGTTGGGGATGTGGGCGCGGATCGTGGCCACCGAGACCCATCGGTTGCCGACCTGGAAGCGGCGAATCCGGTAGGAGGGGCGCGGTTGGGTCGAATTCTGGTTCGCGCCGACGGTGGTTGTTCGGCCGTCGTGCGGCGGTTGATGGCGTAGTGCGTCGCGCAAGGGGCGGGCATCGGGACTGTAACCCGGGTCGGGTGATCCGTTTGTCGGAGCAGGCGTCGGAGTCGAAGTTGTTGTGGGCGTGGTGTTTTGCGGTGTCGTTTGGGCAGCGTTGGTGGGGGTGGTGGTGCTCGGTCGGCTGTCGAGGCCCGTCGCCGGGCGCGTTTCGGAGGCTGTCGGTGAGGTTGGTGGGGGCGTGGGTTGTGGGGTTCCAGTGGTTGCTGGGGGCGTCGTAATCGATCTGGGCGACGGCGGTGCTGATGGTGGGATCTGGCTGATCGGGGGCGTCGACGTGGACGTCGGTGTGGCAGCGGGCGCCGGGGTCGACGTGGTGGGTGTTGTGGGGTTCGGGGTTTGGGGCGCTGTCGCGGTGGTGGCGGTCGCTGTCGATGTGTCCGTGGAGGACGGACGAGTGGTGTCGGCAGGGGTGTGGGTGGGGTTGTTCGACGGAGTTGCCGGTTGGGAGGTTGTGGACAGCGGCGAACCGGTGGTTGCGGCGGGAGTCGAAGTCGGTGATTGCTGTGTGGCCGACTCCTGCGTGGGTGTCGATGTGGTCGTATCCGGTGTGTGGGTGGGGGCTGGTGTCGTGGGTTGGGGATTCGCCGGTGTCGTGGGAGTGGTGGCGGCGTGTCCGTTGTCGCTCGGAGTCGGGTTCTGTTGCCCGCTATTGGTATTCGGGGTCGTATCGGTGGGGGTGTTCGGCTGGGTCGAGGAATCCTGGGTCGGGAGGTCCAGCGACGAGCCTGTGAGGTTGGGCGTCGAGGTGTCGCCTGTGGGCGATGTGTTCGTGGGGTTGTTCGAGGGCGAGGTGTCGCCGGTCGACGGTGTTTCGGTGGGGGCGTTGCTGTTCGGGGTCGATGGTGACTCGCCGGTCTGGGGTGTCGCGGTGGGGGTGTCGCTGTTCGGAGTCGATGGTGTGGTGTCGCCGGGCGGCGGGGTCGGGTTGGACCCGTTGCCGTTCGGGCTGGACGGTGCTGTGTCGCCGGGGGAGGGGGATCCGTTGGACGAGGGTGCGGTTTGCCCGGCATCGGTGGATCCGTTGTTGTTCGGGCTCGACGGTGTGGAGTCGCCAGTGGGCGGAGTGTCGGTCGCGCCGTTGCCACTTGGGCTCGAAGGTGTGGATTCTCCCGGTGCCGAGGTGTTGGGCGAACCATCTTGTGGGGTTGCGCCGTCCCCGGTGGGAGCGGTGGATGCTGGGTTCGTTGATCCGCCGGTGTCGCCGTTGCTCGGCGTTGCCGGCGCATTCGGGCCGGTGTTGTCGGATGCGTTCGGGCTCTGATCACCGGAGGGGGTATCGGTCCCCGCGGGCGTGGTGGACCCGGGAACGTCGGTGCCCAGATCGGGAACGGTGGGGGCCGTGCTGTTACCACCGTGGCTACTGGATTCCAGCGCGCTCTGGACGCCACCCGCTCCAGCGCTGGTGAAGGTGTCGACGCCGACATCCAGTTTGAATTCCTGGCCGAGGAAGGCCGCGCCGACTCCTGCGGTGGCGACCTGGGCGGAGAGGTCGGCGCCCAGTTCGGTGACGGTGCCGCCGACGACCTTGCCCGCGAGTTTGCCCGCGGTAGAGGACGCGACATCGCCGAGCGCACCGGTGCCGCCGCCGAGCAGGCCGCCTGCCGCGCCGCCGACCGCGCCGCCGAAGGTGGCCAGGCCCAGATCGGTCCAGCCGAACTTGTCGGTGGAGCGGTCGCCCTTGGCTACCTGGATCAGCCGTGCGCCGAGATCGGTGCCGCCTTCCTCGAGTGCTTCGAACGCGGCGCCGCGCAGCGCTAACCGGGCGGCCGCCTTCGCGGCGCCGCGGGTGAGCATGCGGGCGATGAGCTGCTTGATCGCCACCCGCACCGCGACCTGGGCGGCCACCCGGGCGGCCACACCGGCGACGGCGCCGACACCTGTCCACGAGGTCGCGATCGCCGCACCGATCTCCACCGCGGCGATGACCATCGTCGCGATGATCACCAGTTTGGTGTGCTCGATATCGTTGGCGCCGTCTTCGAGTAGTTCGGCCTGTTTCGCACACCACTTGCGAACAGCGGTGAAGGTCGCTTCGTCGCCCGACAGCAGCTTGTCGCGGTAAGCGGTGATGGCGGTGTGGGTTTCGCCTTCGGACAGCGCTGTCAGGGCGGCGTTCAGTGCGAGGGCGGCGTTGTCGTCGACCGTGTCGAGGGTGCTGGCCATGGCGGTCCACCCGTCGGCGACCCGGCGCATCGCCGTTTCGTCACCTTCGGGCCAATCACCCGCGCCGAGAATGTACTTGGCGACCCAGGCGAGCTCGTCGGGGATTTCGATGCCCACTACAGCGACCCCGTGGCCTTGTCGATTTCACCGGCGCGCGTCGTGTCCTGGGTCTGTAGTGCTTCGGCGACCTTGACCATGTTCTCGCCGAGTTGGGTCATCACCGTCGCCAGGCCGGTGACCGCCTTCTGGCCGGGCTCGACGCCCGGGGTGTAGTTCTTGGCGAACGACTGACCGATCTCGTCGCTGCCCCAGCACTCACCCTCGGCCGCGATCACCGCCGCCAGCTTCTGGGCGCCGGTGGTGATCGTGTCGGCGACCGAGGTGAACGACGGCTGAGTGCCGCGCAGCGCTTGCGGGTCGGCTTTCAGCGAGCTCATCGGAGGTATCCGCGATTGCGGAAGTATTCGCCTTCTTCGTCGTCGGTGTCATCGACGAGACTGTGTGGTGAGTCCGTGACCGGTTCGGGGTCCGGTGGCGGTGGCGGGGTCAGCTGGGCGATGAGGTCTTTCATGCTGGGAGCGCCCGGGATCAGGTCGGGAAGGTCAGGCATATTCGCGCTCAGGTCCGACAAGGGCGCGAGGGCTTGCTGCTGGGTCTGGGCCGCTCGGGCGGCCACCTCGGCGATCGCCTCGGTGACCGATCGGCCGAGGGACTCCGGGGTCGACCTTTTGAAGGCATCCGGCTCGAGGTGGACCTCCGAGATCCCCGCGATGGTCCCCGAGGCGCGGACCAACCCGTCCGCCGACCAGGCGGTCACGAGCTGGGTGGCCTGGGACCGGGCGTCGAGTAGAGCCGACTTCTCAGCAGTGAAGGTATCGAGCATCGAATCGATCTGCGCACGTAAAGCGTTGTTCGACGCCTGTGTCGGCGCCGACCAGTCCTCGTTCATGAGACCCTCGATCTGTCGGAATGCACGTCATATGGTTGGACGCGCGAGACCCGTCGAGGGTTGCATGGTGTGACGTAGATCTCTACCGCTAGCGGGCCGGTGAGCCCACGATGATGCTGCCGACGTTGCACTCTTCGAGTTCGTCGAGGCCGGTGGCCGCGGCGAAGGCGGAGGTGTCGCTGAAGCCCTGGGCGACGACGCCGAGGTGCATGGCGGTGGCGGCCAGGTAGACGGTCTGCATGAGGACGCCGACGTGTTTGAGGATGTTGGCGTAGGCGACTTGTTCGTAGCTCCACATGACGCGGCCCGCGCGGGCCGAAACCAGCAGCAGGACTTGGGGTTGCGCGCCGCCGGCCAGCGTCGCCGAGGTGGATTTGAGGAGCTTCTGGACGGCGGGGGCGTCGGCGGGTGCGACCGGGCGCAGGGCGTGGTCGGCCGAATCGTAGTGGTACATGCCGTTTTCCAGGCCCGCGACATTGCGCACCACGGGGTAGATCTCGAGTTCGTAGGCGCCGCCGCCGGAGGGGTAGGGGCGGGAGCCGTCCTCGCGGGTGCGGGCGGTGCGGAACAGCAATTCGCCCAGCTGGATCGAGGTGATGGGGGCGGCGTCGTCGAAGGCGCGGGTGGAGACCCGGTCTTCGATGGTGGCGGCCAGACTCGGATCGGATACGCGCAGCGACACCAGATCCGGCGTCGCCAAAGCGACCGGCTCGCCGTCGAACGACGCGCGG
Source organism: Nocardia sp. NPDC056541 (assembly GCF_042794235.1). NCBI lineage: Bacteria > Bacillati > Actinomycetota > Actinomycetes > Mycobacteriales > Nocardiaceae > Nocardia > Nocardia sp. NPDC056541. The sequence goes on along the minus strand of NZ_JBHTUD010000015.1, from coordinate 132,581 downwards.
CGCAAGGGCAATTCGGGGAACCGGCCGTCGGCCCAGCGGGTGGGGCCGAAATCGTCCCAGGTCACCGTGCGGGCGCCGAGGGTGCTGCGGCGGTGGAACCACAGGTCGGGGGTGTTCCAGGAGCGAGTGGTGAACTCGCGCTCCTCCTCGTCGCCGTCGACCAGGAAGCCGCACCACTGCAGGTCGGCCATGAACTGGGTCTTCACGGTGGCGGGCACCGGCGAATCGGCGGCGAGGGGGCCGTCGAGCAGTGCGAGCAGGCGCGGGTCGTGGATGCGCAGGTCGCACCACGCCTGCGGGTGTTCGAGGACGAAGCCCTGGTTGTCGCGGTGCAGGACAGCGAATTTCGACAGGGTCGCCGACCAGGTGGGCAGGGCCACCGTGGGGCGCGGGGCGGGGTCGGCGAAGGGGCGGATGCTGTAGAGGTCACGGCCGCCGTCGCGGACTGTCACCGACAGCCAGCCGCCGTCGGTGAGCTTGCGCATCAGTGCGGTGATGTCGTCACCGGCTGCCGCGGTCGCCATTTCCGCCGCGGTCGCCGGGCCCTGGTTCAGGGTTTTCAGCGCTTGCAGCGCCCCCGCGCCCAGACCGGTCAGCTTCTCGTTGCGCGGCGGATTGAGCAGCACCGCGCCGACGGGAGTCGTCAGGCAGGTGACGCCCGCGCGCAGGGCGAATCGGGTCTGGGCGGGGTAAGCGGAGGCGAGCACGGTGAAATCCTCGGGGGTAGAACCGGTCTGGGGCAGAGCCTATTTCGCGGCGGCGGCGAACGCGGGCTCGAGCTTGTCCAGCATGTACGGCACCGACAGTGCGCTGGGCTGGTTGATCGCGCTGATCTCCTGCGTGGTCAGGAACACGACCGAACCCTTGCGCACCGACGGCAGATCGGCGTAACCGGGCAGCTGCCGGTACTTCTCGTCGAGGCCGGGGGAGTAGCCGGCCAGCAGCAGGTCTGCGGTGAGCTCGTCGACCTTCTCCGGCGACAGCGCCAGGCGGCCCTGGTTGGCGGGCAGCGCGGTGAGGTTGGCCGGAATGCCCATGCCGAGTGCGGTGAACACCTTGGCCGAACCGTCGTTGGGGTCGGTGAGCACCATCAGCTGCGCGGGGCTGGCGAGCCAGGTGCTGGCGAAGGTCTTGCCCTTCAGGCCGGGGTTGGCGGTGGCGATGGCGGCGACCTTGTCGTCGACCTTCTTGATCACCGCGCTCGCGTCGGACTCCTTGTGCAGCACCTTGCCCAGCGCGGTGACCTGGTCCTGCCACGGGGTGACAGCGTCCTTGGTCAGCGCGGGCAGGGTCGGGGCAACCTTGGACAGGTCGTCGTAGGTCTTCTGATCGGCGATGAACGGGTCGGCCAGGATCAGGTCCGGCTCGAGCGCCGCGACCTGCTCGGCGATATTGCCGGTGGTGTTGAGGGCGGTGGCCGCCTTCAAGGACTCCGGCGTCCACGGCGGGGTGCTCTTGGATACCGCGGAGACGTTGTCGATGTAGCCGACGGGAACCACGCCGAGGGCGAGGGAGCTGTCGAGCCACTGGTTACCCAGGGCGACGATCTTCTTCGGGGTGCCGGGGACGGTGGTCTCGCCACGGGCGTGGGTGATGGTCACCGCTTCGCCCGAGGCGGCCTCGTCCTCGCTGGAACCGCAGGCCACGACACCGAAGGCGAGGGCACCGGCGAGCGCGGCCACCGCCGCGCGCCGCCAGCCGCGCGAAGTCCGAACAGTCGTCATGGGTACACCCTCCGTAGAGCAAGTTCCAGCGTAAGTCAGCCTAGGCTAACCTACGTCGCTTTTCGGCGGGAAGCTGTGCCCTTATAGCGTGACGCGCTGGTCCTGCGGCATGAACAGCTTGTCGCCGTCCTTCACCTCGAAGGTGGTGTAGAACTCGCCGATATTGCGAACCACCTGGTTGCAGCGGAACTCGTTGGGGGAGTGGGTGTCCTGCAACCCCTGTAGCGTCGCTTCCTCGGTCTGCTTGTCGCGCCACTGCCGCGCCCACGACAGGAACATCGTCCGGAAATCGGGCTGCTCGCCGGAGCGCTGGGCCACCTTCTGATAGGCGGCCAATGCGATCTGCAGGCCGCGCAGGTCGGCCAGGTTCTCGCCGACGGTCAGCGCGCCGTTCACGTGCTGTCCCTCGGGCGCGCCCTCGGGAACGAGCACGTCGTACTGGGCGATGATCTGCTGGGTCTTGGCGTCGAACGCCGCGAGATCCTCGGGCGTCCACCAGTCGCGACGGTTGCCGTCGCCGTCGTACTTGGAACCCTGGTCGTCGAAGCCGTGCCCGATCTCGTGGCCGATCGTGGAACCCACCGCGCCGTAGTTGACCGCGGCCTGGGCGTCCTTGTCGAAGAACGGGGGCTGTAGGTAGGCGGCCGGGAAGACGATCTGGTTGGTGGTCGGGCTGTAGTAGGCATTCACCGTCTGCGGCGACATGCTCCACTCCATCTTGTCCACCTCGGTGCCGAGGCGGGCGAACGCGCGCTTGGACTCGAAAGTGTTGATGGCCAACAGGGATTCGATCAGCTTGCCGCGGGTGACCGGCACCGACGAGTAATCGACCCACTTGTCGGGGTAGCCGATCTGGGCGACGATCTTGTCCAGCTTGGCGATCGAGGCGTCACGGGTCGGCTGGGTCATCCAGGTCGAATTGGTGAAGTTGTCGCGGTAGGCGGCGGTGAGGTCGGCGACCATCTCCAACGCGCGTTCCTTGGCCGCGGGCGGGAAGTGCTTGTCCACGTACAGCTTTCCCAGCGGTTCGCCGAGATTGTCGTCGACCACACCCACCGCGGAGCGCCACATCTCCGGCTTCTCCTCGATACCGCTGAGCACCCGGCCGACGAACTCGAAGCGCGCGTCGGCGATGGCCTTGGGCAGGAAGCGCGCGTAGCTGTTGGCGACATGCAGCTTGAGGTAGTCGCGCCACTGGGCGATATCGACCTCGCCCCACAGCTGAGCGGCCGCGGTGACGAAGGACGGCTGGCCGACCACCATCTTGTCGAACAGCGACTTGGGCCGGTCGGTCATGCCCGCCAGCCACGGATCCCAATCGAACTGTGGGCCGAGCGCGGTCAGTTCCTGCCAGCTCATCAGGTTGTAGGTGGCATCGGTGTTGCGCAGGCGCACGCTGTCCCAATGCCCGGCGGCGATGCGCTTCTCCAGATCGACCGTCCGCTGCGCCACCCCGGCCGGGTCGGGCAGGCCGAGGCCCGCGGCCAGTTGCTCGAGGTAGATCTGATAGCCCGCGAGCTGGGCGGCGAACTCGGGCTTGCGGTAGTACTGCTCGCCCAGGGTGAGCCCGGATTGGCCGACGCTGGGGATATAGGCCTTGGAGTTCTTGCGGTCGATCCCGATGCCCATCCCGATCAGCCCGGCGATGGGCGCCTCGGCCATCACCTTCGCCAGCTCCGGCTTGCCCGCGGCCTTGTCGATCGCGGCGAACAGGCTGTTGAGCGGCGTGATGCCGAGTCGCTCGATCTCGTCGAGGTCCAGGCGCGCGTCGTAGAGATCCTTGATCTGCTGCGCCTCCGAGCCGTGCTTCGGATCCCTGATGCCCTCGATGATCGCGCGCAGCTGATCCAGGGTCCGGTCGTTGGCATCGGTGATCGCGCCGACCGAGGCCTTGTCGGGCGGGAGCTGGTAATCGCGCAGCCAGGTGCCGTTGACGTGGCGGTACAGATCGTCCTGCGGGCGGATGGTGGGGTCGCCGCCGCCCAGGTCGACGCCCGTGAGCTGGATTTCGGTGGGTTCGGGCGAGCACGACGCCAGCGCGGCGGCCACGGGCACCAAGCCCATGGCGATCAGGAATGCGCGGCGGTCGACCACCGACGGACGACCGGACGATGTCACAGGACTTCCTTCCCCGATGCGGCAGCCGCACCCTGCTTGTTGCGATCCAGCTAGCTCGCACAGGCTACCGGCGCGACGCCGTCTCGGTGGAGTGGTGGCTAGGAAGACAGGCTCGAGCTGCCTGTCGCCAGGTCGCAGGCGAGTCCGCTGCCCGCGTTCACGATTCGCATGACCGTCGGCACGCGCTTGGTCACCAGCGGTGTTCCGGTGGCGTGCAGCAGCAGTGACAGCTGCACCTCGACCTCGGTTTCGACGTGGTAGAACGCCGTGGCCTTGGCGACGGTGACGCCCGCGACGTTCACCTCGAGGTCGACGGTGTCGCTGGCGAAGAACTTGCCGTTGGCGAGGAAGTCGACCTGTGCGCCGACATAGTTGTCGAGGCCGACGACGTCGATCTTGGAGGTGCAGCCGACGGTGAGCGTGTCGGTGAGCATGTCGATGACGGGGCCCGCGCTCGCGTGCGGTGCCACCATGGTGACGACGGCGGCGAACGCGGCGGCCGTGGTCGCGAGCCGGCGCCTCATCGGCAGGGTGATGTTCATGGCGGGACGTTAGCAACGGGCCGTGCGCGACGAAGCCAGTTTGAAACATATCTACTTCAGATTGGTCGACGCACCCCGATTCGGTTCGTGCTGGGGGTTCACCTACACTAGAACGGTTGCCTGCGGGAGCTATGCCCTCGCAATCCGGCAGTGAACCCCCAGTGGAAGGTATTTCCGCTGGCAGGCGCGCGTCCGGAGGGTGACTGACCATGTGCGTCGGGTCGGCAATCCGGCGTACGTATACATCCAGGTCCAGGAGGTGCTGAAGTGATTCAGCAGGAGTCGCGACTGCGCGTCGCCGACAACACCGGAGCGAAGGAAATCCTTTGCATCCGCGTGCTCGGTGGCTCGTCGCGTCGCTATGCCGGTATCGGCGACATCATCGTCGCCACCGTGAAGGACGCCATCCCCGGCGCCAACGTGAAGAAGGGCGACGTCGTCAAGGCTGTCGTCGTTCGCACGACCAAGGAGCGTCGTCGTCCGGACGGTTCCTACATCAAGTTCGACGAGAACGCCGCCGTGCTGATCAAGCCGGACAACGATCCTCGTGGCACCCGCATCTTCGGCCCGGTCGGCCGCGAGCTGCGTGACAAGCGCTTCATGAAGATCGTTTCGCTGGCCCCGGAGGTGCTCTGACTATGAAGGTGCACAAGGGTGACACCGTGCTCGTCATTTCGGGCAAGGACAAGGGCGCCAAGGGCAAGGTCATTCAGGCCTTCCCGGCGACCGGCAAGGTTCTCGTCGAAGGCGTGAACCGCATCAAGAAGCACGTCGCGGATTCCGCGAACCAGCGTGGCGCGTCCTCGGGTGGCATCGTCACCCAGGAAGCCCCCATCCAGGTTTCCAACGTGATGGTCGTCGACTCCGACGGTAACCCGACTCGCGTCGGCTACCGCACCGACGAAGAGTCCGGCAAGCGCGTCCGGATCTCCCGTAAAAACGGGAAGGACATCTGACATGACCACCTCTGAGCAGACTCAGCCCCGGCTGAAGGCGCGCTACCGCGCCGAGATCAAGGACGCGCTCAACGGCGAGTTCGAATACGCCAACGTGATGCAGATCCCCGGCGTCGTCAAGGTCGTCGTGAACATGGGTGTCGGCGACGCCGCCCGTGACGCGAAGCTGATCAACGGTGCCGTCAAGGACCTCGAGCTGATCACCGGCCAGAAGCCCGAAATCCGTAAGGCCACCAAGTCGATCGCGCAGTTCAAGCTGCGTGAGGGCATGCCGATCGGCGCGAAGGTCACCCTTCGTGGCGACCGTATGTGGGAGTTCCTGGACCGTCTCGTGTCCATCGCGCTGCCCCGTATCCGCGACTTCCGCGGCCTGTCGCCGAAGCAGTTCGACGGCAACGGCAACTACACGTTCGGCCTCAGCGAGCAGTCGATGTTCCACGAGATCGACGTGGATTCCATCGACCGCCCGCGCGGTATGGACATCACCGTGGTCACCACCGCGACCAACAACGAAGAAGGCCGCGCGCTGCTGAAGCACCTCGGCTTCCCGTTCAAGGAGAACTGAGCACATGGCTAAGAAAGCACTGCGCATCAAGGCGGAGGCCAAGCCTAAGTTCGCCGTCCGCGCGTACACCCGCTGCCAGCGTTGCGGTCGCCCGCACGCGGTCTACCGCAAGTTCGGCCTGTGCCGTATCTGCGTCCGCGAAATGGCGCACCGCGGTGAGCTTCCGGGCGTGCACAAGAGCTCCTGGTGAGCTTGCGCTCCTCGTGAGCGCACCCGCCGCCTAGGCGAAATATCGACGAAGGCACGGACTCCCGACGGGAGTCCGTGCCTTCGTGCGTTCAGTTGCAGACCCGGAGGTGGGTCAGTACCGCTAGGACGCGGCGGTGGTCGTCGGGTTCCGGCTGTAGGCCGAGTTTGACGAAGATGCTGCGGACGTGGGTTTCGATGGTGCGTTCGCCAAGGAACAGGGTGGCGCCGATCGCGCGGTTGGAGCGGCCTTCGGCCATGAGTCGCAGGACTTCTCGTTCGCGGGTGGAGAGCGCGTCGAGTGGGAGGGCGCCGTGGTGCGGTCGCGAGACCAAGCGGCCGACCAGGTCGGGATCGATCGCCGAGCCGCCCGCGGCGACCCGCTGGAGGGCCGTCACGAACTCGTCGATATCGGAAACCCGGTCTTTGAGCAGATAGCCGAGGCTGCGCGCGCCGCCCGAGAGCAGGTCGAGAACGCTCTCGGTTTCGATGTACTGCGACAGCAGCAGCACCGCCGTCTCGGGAAAGTCGCGACGGATGACTACGGCGGCATCGATGCCCTCGGTGGTGCAGGTCGGTGGCATCCGGATGTCGACGACCGCGACGTCGGGGCGGTGCGTGTGGACAAGGCTCAACAGTGCCTCGGCATCGCCCGCCTGTCCGGTCACTTCCATGCCCTCGTCCTCCAGCAATCGGGCGATTCCCTGTCGGAGCAGCGCCGAGTCGTCGGCGAGCACAACGCGCAGAGGGGATCGGTCGCGCTCGGGGATGTTCTCGGGGACCGTCGGAAGTTCCGCGGTGGCGTCGACCGCCGCGGTGAGCACCGCGCGCGCCGCGGCGGCGAATTCCCCACAGTTCGGATACCGGTCGGCTGGATCCTTGGCCATCGCCCGCGCGATCACCGCGTCGAAGGCCCTCGGCAGCGAAGGCAGCTGGGCGCTCGGTAGCGGCACCGGCGCGTTCAGATGGCCGTTCATGATGGCCGCCGGGCTCGGCCCCGGATAGGGCGGACAGCCGGTGAGCAGGTGGAACAGGGTGCAGCCCAGTGAATATTGGTCGGCTCGATGGTCGAGGGTTCGTCCTTCGAGCTGTTCGGGTGCCGCGTAACGCAGCGTGGCGACCATCATTCCGGCGGCGGTGAGGTGGACGTTGTCATCGAGTGCTTTCGCGATGCCGAAATCGGTCAGCACTACTCGTTCGGCCTCGCCGGGCTGGGTGGACTCGGCCAGCAGGATATTCGCCGGGTTGACATCGCGGTGGTACACACCCGCCCGATGCGCGTAGTCGAGACCGGCCGAGACCTGTTCGACGATGTGTACGGCGCGTTCCGGCGCCACCGCTCCCTCGCGCAGCAGGTGGGCCGCATCGGTTCCCGGCACCAGCTGCATCGCGATCCACAGGCGATCGCCCTCGCGGCCACGGTCGTAGACCGCGACGATGGCAGGGTGGTCGAGCCGAGCGCCGTGATCGGCTTCGAATTCGAACCGGGTGCGGACGTACTCATCTCCGGTCAGGAAGGGATGAAGCACCTTGAGTGCCACGGTACGTGGCAGCGTCGGGTGCCGGGCCGCGTAGACGGTGCCCATGCCGCCTGCGCCGAGCGTTCGCTCGATCGTGTAGCCGGCGAAGACCGTTCCGGGTTCGAGGTCAGAACCGCTCACGACACACCCCCGTGGCACGCGTGTTCATGTCGTGTCCTTCGCGCGAAGCGGCAGCATCGCGGTGAGGACCGTGCCGGTGCCGGGCGCGCTGGCGATCCGCAGCTGACCGCCGAGCGCCGCGGCTCGATCGCACAATCCGCTGAGCCCGCCGCCTGGCCGGATATCGGCTCCACCACGCCCGTCGTCGCCGATAGTCAGCTGAACGGACTCGTCGACAACACCCATCTCGATGTCGACATGGGTGCCGCCGGAATGCTTGGCCGCGTTGGTGAGCGCTTCCGCGGCGATGAAATACGCCGCCAGTTCTACCCCGGGCGCCGGCCTCGGTACCAGGTCGCCGTGAATTCGGGCGGCGATCGGGGCGCGTTCGGCGAGTGCGGTCAAGGCGGCCGTCAGACCGCGCTCCGCGAGAATCGGCGGGAAGACGCCCCTGGCCAGTTCGCGGAGCTCGGCGAGCGCGGTATCCAGTTCGGCGGCGCCTTGCGTGACCAGGTCGTCCCGGTTCGCGGTGTCGCCGGCTCGCTGTGCTCTGCGCAGCAGCAGCGCCGCCGCGACAAGGCGTTGTTGCGCGCCGTCGTGCAGATCGCGTTCGACTCGCCGGCGCTCGGCATCGCCCGCCGCCACGATGCGTTCGCGCGAGCGGCGGACCTCTGCGAGCTGGGCGGCCAGATCGTTGCGCAGGCGTTCGTGGCCGAGGGCGAGCTCGGTCGCACCGCGCACGGCGGCCAGCAGTTCGGGTTCGGCTTGCAACTGTTTGTCGTAGACAAGAGCGGCCGCCGCGGCGCCGTCCAGCTCGAGGATCGTCGCCATCCGGTGATCGGTGCCCTGCGGGAGTTTCCGCAGGGCACCGTGGTCGTCGACGTAGCCGCTGCGTTCGGCGTCGAAGTTCCACAGCTCGAGAGTGGGGTCGTGCAGTGCCCGGCGCAGTGCCTCCACGAAGCCCGCGTTGATCGGGGTCGCTCCGATCTCGACCATCGCGTCGCCGACCGCCGCGCGCGCCATGCGGTACCGCACCTGTCCGTACGCGATGGCCATGGGCAGCAGCACAATCGGGATATAGCGCAGGTCAAGCGTCCAGGCGTGGAGGGAGCCGGGGGACAGGACCGCAGTCGACAAGATCCACAGGATGATCAGCCCGGCGATCGTCGCGAAGACCAGAACCGGTGCGAAGCCTGAGCGGTAGGCCGCGGTCCCCGACCGCCAGCGGACGATCACGATCGTGATCAGCACAACGCCGATAAGGAATGCGAGCGCTCCGACGGTGAGCTGGATCCGATCGGCGAGGACCGGATCGTGCCGGATGAGCAACAGATTCACCGAGGTCGACCGGTGTGGCGCGGGCACCTGTCTCGGATCGAAGAACATCCACTCGGCCCACACCCCGAACACGGCCAGCGCCCAGCACGCCCGCACGCACCAGCGTTCCCACGAACGGTGCAGGCGTCCCGATGGAAAGCCGAGCAGCACCGGGATCATCACCGGCAGATAGATATTCGTCAGAACCGCGCCCGCGGTGAACAGCACCGGGTCGCTCGACCGGCGAACACCGCAGGCCAGCCACACCAGGCCGGCGAGCACGAACAGCGGTCCGGCCAGATCACGCGGCCGGTTTGTCCAGGTGAACAACCCCGATGCGACGAACGACGCCCCGGCCAGCAGAAACAGGGTGAGCTCGACCCGCCCGAACACCGGCGAGTGCTGAGCTGCCGAGAATGCCTCACGTGGCCCGAGCAGCAGGATCCGGGCCGGGTCGTAAAGGGCGGCTTCTGACCAGTCGACCGACAGCACCACGGCGACGCTCAGCGCGGCGGCACATGCCGTCACCCCACCGATGAGCGCGATCGTACGAGGTGTCATCGAACAGCCTCCAACTACCGACCTACTCAGGATCCTCTGCTGGAAACGGGTGCACAACCACCCACGCAATCCGTGCTGGCACTGAGTGGATTCCGTGCCTTCACGGACGAGAAAACTGCAGGTCAGAACGTAATTTTGTGGTGTGCCGCCGACCGGTGGCCGACACCGACACCGCCACTTTCCGGCGGCCTCAACCAGGAGATCTGATGAGAAACCACACAGGCCGAATTGCCATCGCGCTCGGTTCGCTGGCAGCGGCGATCGCCATTGGATCGGGCGTAGCCGCCGCCGCTCCGGTCACCATCCACCCCGGCCCCGTGGGGTCAGGGACAGTCACGATCGAAGATGCGCTCCCGCCCCCGGTCCCGCACAGCTGCTCGGTGTACGGGCTCGGCTACGCCTGGGGCGTCGCCACGTCCCTGAATGCACCCGCGATCGGTGGTTTCGTCCCCGGTACCCCTGTGATCGGGGTCTGCACCGACGGGTCTGTGCAGTTCAAGAACGCGGGCTGACCGATCCGTGTCCCGATCTGTCCGGCCACTTGGGCGGGCAGATCGGGCACTGGGGATGCGCCTTCGTCATGGTGCGATGACAGTCCGAGGGTACGGGCTTGTGTGTTGTCACGAGGATGGATGAAATGTGAGCATTTCACTCCCGGGGTGGCTGCTGATGTGTTCTCTTGGCGCATGAAGAAGTTCGCCACAGTCGCTGTTCTTTCCGTCGCGCTCCTCGGGGCGCCCGCTGTTGCATCCGCCGCCCCCAGCGCCGGTTCCGGGTCCGGGGGTGGGTCGGGGTCGTCGGAGACGGAGTTGATCTGTTCGCCGATCGCGCAGTTGTTGTTCGCCACGGGGAGTGTGGAGAAGCCGCCGCTCTACGACCTGCTCTGCCTGCTCAGCTGAACGGGGAGCGGTCGATTCCGCAGCTGACGCCGGCGGGCGGAAGCTGGCCGGTGAACAGGTAGTCGCGTTTGAGGTGTTCGGCGCAGGTGCTCTGGACGTACATGGAGCTGTGCCCCGCGCCTTCGATCACGACTACCTGGGCCCGGTTCAGTTGGGCCGCACCGGCTTTGGCTCCCCGTAGTGGGGTGGCGGGATCGTATCGGCTGTTGAGGACGAGGATCGGGGCGGCGGTTTCGCGGTTCCACGGGCCCGCGTAGCGGTCCCGGTCCTCGGCCTGCCAGAAGGCGCAGGGGGTGGCGTTGAAGACGGCGATCCGGCCGAAGTAGCGGGACTGGAGGTCTTCGGCGGCGGCCACCCGGCTGTAGACGGCGGGGTCGGTGGGGACGGTGCTGTCGGAGCACTGGATGGTGTAGAAGGCCTCGACGCGATTGGCGGGGTGGTTCTCCGCGAAGAGGGCGTCAGGGACTCTGGCGGGCAGGACTGTTGCCGCGTCGAAGAGGTTCTGGAGCAGGATCGCCAGGTCGGGGTAGGTGTCGGGGCGGGAGAGACTGCCCGCGGCGCTCACGATCTGGGAAAAGGTCCACGGCGTGCCCGCGACCGTGATCGGCGCGAGGCGGGCCCGCTCGGCCAGCGCGATCCACTTGAGTTTCGGATCGCCCGCGGCGAACGCGCAGCGTGGACCCGCGGCGGAGCAGTCGCGCAGGAAGGTGTCGAAGGTTTCGGCGATGCCGGCGGCCACGCCCTGGCGGGTGTCGAGCGGCAGATTCACGCCGTCGGCGCCGTGGCCGTTCACATTGCCCTCGAAGTCGAGCGAACCGTCGAACGCCATCGCGCGGACCCGGCCGGGGAACATGTTGGCGTAAACCGCGCCGACCTGGGTGCCATAGGAGATGCCGTGGTAGGTCAGCGCCTCATCGCCCACCGCGCGGCGCAGTAGGTCCAGGTCGCGAGCGGTGTTGGCGGTGGAGGCGTGGCGCAGGATCGGCCCCGCGTGCTGCGCGCAGCGGGTCGCGATATCGGCCGAGGCGGCGAAGAACGCGGGCTCGTCGCCCGGATCGGTCGGTGTGCCGGGGAAGGAACCGAGGTACGCGGTCTGCTCATCGGCGCTCGGGAAGCACTGCGTGCCCGCGCTGCGCGAGACCGCGCGCGGATCCCAGGAGACCAGATCGAAGCGGGCGCGCAGTTCGTCGGAGAACAGCCACGGCCAGCGGGCCCGCTCGCGCATGCGGTCGACGCCGGAGGGTCCTGGCCCGCCGAAGTTGACGAACAACGTGCCGATGCGGCGTGCGGGATCGGACGCGGGCAACTTGATGACAGCCAGGTCGATCTGCGTGGCCTGCGGGCTGTTGTAGTCCATCGGCACCTGAGCCAGCGCGCATTCGAACCCGTCCGCGCAGGACTCCCACGCCAGTGTCGGGGTGGCGGCACCCTCGGCGAGCTGGTCGACGTAGGGATCGGCCGAAGCGCGCGCGGGCGTGACGAGCGCGCCGATCCCGAGCAGTACGGCGAGCAGATAAGCCGAGCCCCGGCGGCGTGCACAGTGGGAAGACAACGGCCGAGCCTCCTGCGCGGTTCCGACGAACCACGCGAAGCTACCACATTCGTGAGCGGCGCTTACTAACGCAAAGTGGTTGGTATCGAACACGATTCGATCGGCGATGCAGTTCGGACGGCATCCCCGCAGGTCGTCGGGTTCCTTCGCGCGGCGGTGGATGTGGTCGTCCACAGAATTGTCCTCGGATTTCTGGGTTACCGCGGCATTACCGGCTCCTCATAATTCTGTGTCTTTCCCGAGAATGTGATCTCCCTGCTGGTCGGCAATTAATTTCGTGGCTACTGTCGGGGTCGTTGCGTGACAATGCAGCGAGCAGATGGGTGTCAATGTCGATCCCTTGCCGAGTGAATGCAGAGGATGTGAGTTCGTGACCCCGACCACAGTAAACAAGCCACGTGACGTGGCCCACCGGGTGTCTCTGCGTGGAATTCCGGCCGGCGCGATGCCGATGGTCGCGTTTCTTTCTATTTTGGCCGGATTTATCGGAGCGGCCGCTTATACGCATTCCGCCGGATATTTCGTGACATTCATGACCGGTAATACCGAGCGCGCCGTTCTCGGCTGGTTCGACAATGATCAGCTGCTGGCCACCGGGGCGATCACGCTGCTTTTCTCGTTCGGCCTCGGTGTGTTCGTCGCCTCGCTGCTGCGACGGCGGCTGTGGCGGCGCGGTCACTACGGCGCGTCCGTGGTGACCACCGTGGCGCTCGCCGTGGCCGCGGTGGTCGACTTCGCCCTCGACCGCACCGGCGGCCAGGAGGTGGGGTTCATCCCGATCGCGTTCGTCGCGTTCGCGGTGGGCGCGCTCAACACCGCGTTCGTCAAGAACGGCGAGACCAGCGTTCCGCTCAGCTATGCCACCGGAACGGTCGTGAAACTGAGCCAGGGCATCGAAAGCCATGTCAGCGGGGGTAGTGCGCGCGATTGGCTCGGCTACGGCATGCAGTACGCGGCGTTCGCCGTCGGCGCCCTGCTCGGCGGCTTGATGAGCACGGTGGTGGGTGGTGAGATGATGCTGATCGTCGCCGCCGGTGTCTCGGCCGTGGCGATCCTGATCACCTACAAGACGGGTGGGAGGGCGGGCCACACCGCCGCGTGACGGAGATCGCCCCGGTCCGTCGGCCCCCGAGTTTGGTCCTGACCACGGCGTTGCCTACACTAGAGCGGTTGCCTGGGCAGATCTGTGTCCGCTGCGCGCTTCGGCGCGGGTGGGACCGTGCCAGGCGCCGAGAGCTCGCAAGAGAACTCATCCGGTCGGTAAGTGCCGACCGGACCAGCCGAATTGTTGTAGGCCCACGGTCGACCGCGTGAGAGTGCGGGAGATGTTGCATGGGAACCGCAGCGAGAAAGGTGTCGAGGTCTAACCATGACCATGACTGATCCGATCGCAGACTTCTTGACGCGTCTGCGCAACGCCAACTCGGCGTACCACGATCAGGTGAAGGCGCCCCACTCGAAGATCAAGGTGAACATCGCCGAGATCCTCAAGCGTGAGGGCTACATCGCCGATTACCGCACCGAAGACGCGACCGTTGGCAAGGCCATCGTCGTCGATCTGAAGTACGGCCCCAGCCGTGAGCGCAGCCTGCAGGGCCTGCGTCGCGTCTCGAAGCCGGGTCTGCGTGTGTACGCGAAGTCCACCAACCTGCCCAAGGTCCTCGGCGGCCTCGGCGTGGCGATCATTTCCACGTCGACCGGTCTGCTCACCGACCGTCAGGCGGCCAAGCAGGGCGTCGGGGGCGAAGTCCTCGCCTACGTCTGGTAAGGGAGGTCAGGACAAATGTCGCGTATTGGTAAGAAGCCCATCGAGATTCCGGCCGGCGTCGACGTCAACATCGACGGCCAGGTTGTCACGGTCAAGGGGCCCAAGGGCACCCTCTCGCACACCGTGGCCGAGCCCATCATCGTCACCAAGGGTGAAGGTAATGAGCTCGAGGTTGCTCGTCCCAACGACGAGCGCGCGAACCGTTCGCTGCACGGCCTTTCCCGCACCCTGATCGCCAACATGGTCGAGGGTGTCACCAAGGGCTACGAGAAGAAGATGGAAATCTTCGGCGTCGGTTACCGCGTTCAGGCCAAGGGTTCGAACCTCGAGTTCGCCCTCGGTTACAGCCACCCGGTGCCGATCGAGGCCCCGGCAGGCATCACCTTCGCGGTGGAATCGCCCACCAAGTTCTCGGTGTCCGGAATCGACAAGCAGAAGGTCGGTCAGATCTCCGCTGTCATCCACGGACTGCGTAAGCCCGACCCGTACAAGGGCAAGGGCATCCGCTACGCCGGCGAGGTCGTTCGCCGCAAGGTCGGAAAGACGGGTAAGTGATCATGGCGCAAACTGCTAACCAGAAGGCGAAGCGGATTCCGCTGGGCAAGGACGCTTCCACGAAGCGTCGCCTGTCGAAGACCCGCCGTCACTTCCGTCTTCGTAAGAAGGTCGAAGGCACCACCGAGCGTCCGCGCCTGGTGGTCAACCGCTCCGCGCGGCACCTGCACGCTCAGCTGATCGACGACTCGGTGGGCAAGACCATTGCCGCCGCTTCCTCGATCGAGGCCGACGTGCGTGCGCTCGAGGGCGACAAGTCCGCCAAGGGCGCGAAGGTCGGTCAGCTGATCGCCGAGCGTGCCAAGGCTGCCGGTATCGAGGCGGTCGTGTTCGACCGTGGTGGTCACGACTACCACGGCCGTATCGCGGCGCTGGCCGATGCCGCTCGTGAAGGTGGGCTGAAGTTCTGATGACTGTTATTTCGAACGGAAGGAACGTCTGATGCCGGGACGTCAGCGGCGTGACGGCGGCAACGGACCCGCCGGACCCAACAGCAACTCCAACAGCAACGCCGGAGGCCCCGAGGGCAACCGTCGTGGCGGTGGCGATCGTCGCGGTGGCGGCGACCGTCGTGACAACGCGGCCGAGAAGAACCAGCTCGAGCGCGTCGTCGCGATCAACCGTGTCTCCAAGGTCGTGAAGGGTGGTCGTCGCTTCAGCTTCACCGCCCTCGTGATCGTCGGTGACGGCAACGGTCTGGTCGGCGTCGGCTACGGCAAGGCCAAGGAAGTTCCCGCGGCCATCCAGAAGGGTGTCGAGGAGGCTCGCAAGAGCTTCTTCCGCGTCCCGATGATCGGCTCGACCATCACTCACCCCGTTCAGGGTGAGGCGGCGGCCGGTGTGGTCATGCTGCGTCCGGCTTCGCCCGGTACCGGTGTGATCGCGGGCGGCGCGGCTCGCGCCGTGCTCGAATGCGCAGGCATTCACGACATTCTGGCCAAGTCGCTCGGTAGCGACAATGCGATCAACGTCGTTCACGCGACGGTTGCCGCGCTCAAGATGCTCCAGCGTCCCGAAGAGGTTGCCGCTCGTCGCGGTCTGCCGATCGAGGATGTCGCTCCGGCGGGCATGCTGCGTGCGCGTGCAGGACAGGGAGCCTGACATGGCTGATCTCAAGGTGACTCAGATCAAGAGCACGATCGGTGCCAAGTCGAACCAGCGCGACAGCCTGCGGACGCTTGGTCTGCGGAAGATCCGCCAGTCGGTGGTTCGTGAGGACAACGCTCAGAACCGCGGTCTGATCAACGTCGTGCGCCACCTCGTAACAGTTGAGGAGGTCTAGACATGACCATCAAATTGCACCACCTGCGTCCCGCCCCTGGTTCCAAGACCGAGAAGACCCGTGTGGGTCGCGGTGAGGGTTCCAAGGGTAAGACCGCCGGTCGCGGTACCAAGGGCACCAAGGCACGCAAGAACGTCCCCGCGGCGTTCGAGGGTGGCCAGATGCCGCTGCACATGCGTCTGCCGAAGCTTCGCGGCTTCACCAACCGCTTCCGGGTCGAGTACCAGGTCGTCAACGTTGGCCGCATTGCCGAGCTGTTCCCTCAGGGCGGCGTCATCGGTAAGGCAGAACTCGTCGAGGCAGGCGCCGTTCGCAAGAACGAGCTCGTCAAGGTTCTCGGCGACGGCGAGATCGGTGTCGCCATCCAGGTGACCGCCGACAAGGTGACCGGCTCCGCCAAGGAGAAGATCACCGCCGCCGGTGGCACTGTCACCGAACTGGCCTGACGGTACTGTAGTCAGCAGCTGACACCGGACGAGTCGCGAGCTCGTCCGGTGTCACTGTTAGAGTTCCAAGTGTTGTCTGCCAAGCTCGTCATCGGCTGACGATTCCACATGCTGTCCAGTGGTTCAGTCGCATGGCATGACCATGTCGTTCGCCAGGAGGATTTGTGCTTTCCGCCTTCGTATCGGCCTTCCGGACTCCGGACTTACGGCGGAAGATTCTCTTCACGCTGGGGTTGATCGCGCTGTACCGGTTGGGTGCCGCGCTGCCGTCCCCCGGTGTCGACTACCAGAACGTTCAGGAATGCGTGAAGGTGGTCTCCGGCGGTGAATCCGCCGGCATCTACCAGCTCATCAACCTGTTCTCCGGCGGGGCGCTGCTACAGCTGTCGGTGTTCGCGATCGGCATCATGCCGTACATCACCGCGAGCATCATCATCCAGCTGCTGACCGTCGTCATCCCGCGGTTCGAGGAACTGCGCAAGGAAGGCCAATCCGGCCAGACCAAGATGACGCAGTACACCAGGTACCTGTCGGTCGCGTTGGCGATCCTGCAGGCCACCGGTCTGGTCGCGCTGGCCTCGCGCGGTCAGCTGTTGCAGGGCTGTAACGAGCCGATTCTCGCCGATACCAGCATCTTCGGCATGATCATCATCGTCCTCGTGATGACCGCGGGTGCTTCGCTGGTCATGTGGTTCGGCGAGCAGATCACCGAGCGCGGTGTCGGCAACGGCATGTCGCTGCTCATCTTCGCCGGTATCGCCGCTCGACTGCCGCTCGACGGCAAGCGGATCCTCGACACCGACGGTGGCCTGATCTTCGGTGCGGTGTGTGTCGCCGTACTGGTGATCCTGGTGGCCGTGATCTTTGTCGAACAGGGTCAGCGCCGGATCCCGGTGCAGTACGCCAAGCGCGTGGTCGGTCGCAAGATGTACGGCGGTTCATCGACGTACCTGCCGTTGAAGGTCAACCAGGCCGGTGTCATCCCGGTGATCTTCGCGTCCTCGCTGCTCTACCTGCCCAACCTGATCGCGCAGCTCACCAACTCGAATACGGCGACGGATCCGAGCTGGTGGCAGGAGATCATCCAGAAATACCTGGTGAATCCGGGCAACCCGGTCTACATCGCGATCTACTTCGGTCTGATCGTGTTCTTCACCTACTTCTACGTCGCGATCACCTTCAACCCGGAGGAACGCGCGGACGAGATGAAGAAGTTCGGTGGCTTCATCCCGGGCTACCGGCCCGGTAAGCCGACCGCCGACTACCTCAACTACGTTCTGAGCCGCATCACCCTGCCTGGCTCGATCTATCTCGGTTTGGTCGCCGTTCTCCCGAACCTGTTCCTGGACATGGGTGCCAACGGTGGAGCGGCCAACCTGCCGTTCGGCGGTACCGCGGTGCTCATCATGGTCAGCGTGGGTCTCGACACGGTCAAGCAGATCGAGAGCCAGCTGATGAATCGAAATTACGAAGGGTTCCTCAAGTGAGAGTTGTTCTGCTCGGTCCGCCGGGTGCCGGCAAAGGTACTCAGGCCGTCCTGCTGTCAGAGAAGCTGGGCGTTCCGCACATCTCCACCGGAGACCTCTTCCGCGCGAATATCAGCCAGCAGACCGCCCTCGGTCGCGAGGCGCAGAAGTACATGGACGCGGGCGACCTGGTCCCCAGCGACGTCACCAACCGCATGGTCGAGGCGCGTGTCGGCGAGCCCGACGCCGCGAACGGTTTCGTGCTCGACGGTTACCCGCGCACGGTCGATCAGGCCGACGCGTTGAAGAAGATCCTCGAGCACAACGGCACCACGCTCGACGCGGTGCTGTGCTTCGTGGTCGCCGAGGACACCGTGGTCGAGCGCATGCTCGCCCGTGGGCGCGCCGACGACACCGAGGACGTCATCCGCAACCGGCTGCGGGTCTACCGTGAGGAAACCGAGCCGCTGCTCGAGCACTACGACGGTCTGGTCGTGACCGTCGACGGCATCGGCGAAGTCGATGAGGTCAACGCGCGGGCGCTGAAGGCGCTCGGTCAGTAATCAGCGGATCGGAGTACTGAGGCCGGATGGTCTTCAACCGTAAGAAGAAGGTCGTGCCGTTCCGTTCGGCGGGCGAGCTGGATGCCATGCAGGCGGCCGGCGCGATCGTCGGTGCGACGCTGGTCGCCGTTCGCGCGGCGGCCAAGCCCGGCGTCTCGACGCTGGAGCTCGACGAGGTCGCCGAGGCGACGATCCGCGACGCGGGCGCTGTCCCGTCGTTCAAGGGCTATCACGGGTTCCCCGGCTCGATCTGTTCTTCGGTCAACGATCGTGTGGTCCACGGGATCCCCTCGGCGAGTGACATTCTCGTCGAGGGGGATCTTGTGTCCATCGACTGCGGCGCCATCCTCGACGGCTGGCACGGCGACTCGGCGTGGACGTTCGGCATCGGCACCATCATCGAGGCCGATGAGCTGCTGAGCGAGGCCACCAGGCTCTCGATGGAGACCGGCATCGCGGCGATGCTGCCGGGCAACCGGCTCACCGACGTCTCGCACGCCATCGAGCTGGGTACGCGCGCGGCCGAGCAGGCGCACGGCCGGCAGTACGGCATCGTCGACGGTTACGGTGGCCATGCCATCGGGCGCGAGATGCACATGGATCCGTTCCTGCCCAACGAGGGCGCGCCCGGTAAGGGCCCGCGCCTGGTGGTCGGGTCGGTGCTGGCGATCGAGCCGATGCTGACGCTCGGTACCACCGAGACCAAGACGCTCGACGACGACTGGACCGTGGTCACCACCGACGGGACGCGCGCGGCGCATTGGGAGCACAGCGTCGCCGTCACCGAGGATGGGCCGCGCATTCTCACGCTGCGCCCTGAGTAGTTCACCGACGGCTTTTCGGTGAAGTAATCGTTCTAATCTGTCTGGTCGCCTGCGCGATCCTGTATCTCTGAGTGATGAGATCCCGGATCGCGCTGGTCGCCGTCGGTTGCGCGGCCTCGGCCTTGCTCGTCGGCTGCGGTGAGCCGCCGCCGGACGCGCGCTATACGGGATCGGGCAACACCTACGGCACCGCGAACGCGGGTTTCGAGACCTGCATGGTGACCGACGCGGGCGGCGTCGACGACAAGTCGTTCAACGAATCCGGCTGGAACGGGGTGAAAGCCGCGATCGACGCCAACCCCGGCGTCTACGGCTCCTACCGCCAGTCCAACAGTTCCGCCGACTACGAACCCAACCTGCGAGCCTCGGCCGACGACGACTGCGATCTGGTGATCGGCGTCGGCGGCCTGATGGCCGAGGCGGTGGCACAGGTGGCCGCGGAGTACCCCGATCAGCGTTTCGCGATCGTCGACGCGCACGTCGAGCTGGACAATGTCTACTCGATGGAGTTCAACGCCGCCCAATCCTCTTATCTGGCAGGCTATCTCGCGGCGGGAGTGTCCAAGACCGGCCGGGTCGCCACCTGGGGCGGCATGCAGATCCCCGCGGTGACCATCTTCATGGACGGGTTCGCCGCCGGAGTGGCCGGGTACAACGCGGCGCACGGGACCTCGATCGCCGTGCTCGGCTGGGATGTCGAGGACCAGAACGGTTCGTTCACCGGCAATTTCGACGATACGAGCGCGGGCCGCTCGCTCACCGAGAACTTCATCGCCCAGGGCGCCGACGTGATCCACCCGGTCGCGGGACCGGTCGGCATGGGCGGGGCCTCCGCCGTGCAGGACTCGTCGAACGTTTCCATGATCTGGGTGGATTCCGATGGCTACGAGGCGGTTCCGGAGTACCAGGACATCATGTTGTCCTCGTCGATGAAGGACATCTCCGCCGCGGTACGGGTGGCGATCGACAATGCCTTCGGCGACGGCGTCACAGACGGACGGTACGTGGGCACCCTGAGTAATGCCGGGGTCGGGCTCGCGCCGTTCCACGATTTCGACGCGAAGGTGCCGGAGCCGCTGAAGCGGGAGCTCACCACTCTTCGGCGCGACATCGTCGACGGCAAGATCGTGATCAATTCCCCGGCCGCCCCGAAGCTGTAGAGGACAGGCGCATGCGACTCGAAGCACAGGGCTTGACCAAGGCCTTCGGAACGTTTCTCGCCGACGACAGCGTCGACCTGGTGGTCGAACCAGGCCAGGTGCACGCGATCCTCGGCGAGAACGGCGCGGGCAAGTCGACCCTGATGAACATGCTGTACGGCATCCTCGAACCGACCAGCGGCCAGATCCTGATCGACGGCGAGCCGGTACGGCTGCGATCGCCGGGCGACGCCATCGCCGCCGGAATCGGCATGGTGCATCAGCATTTCAAGCTCGTCGGGCCGTTCAGTGTCGCCGACAACGTGCAGCTGGGTCGCGAACACGTCAAGCGGGGCGGCCTCGATCGGGCGGCCGCGCGGCGGGCGGTGCGCGAGGTGTCCGAGCGGTACGGTCTGGCGCTGGATCCCGACGCTGTGTGCGAGGACCTGCCGGTCGGTGTGCAGCAGCGGGTCGAGATCGTGAAGGCGCTGTCCGGCAGGACCGATCTGCTGATCCTGGACGAGCCGACCGCGGTGCTCACCCCGCCCGAAGTGGCCGAGTTGCTCGGGATCATCCGCAATCTCACGGCCTCGGGGATGTCGGTGATCTTCATCAGCCACAAGCTCAAAGAGGTGAAGGCGATCGCGGACACGATCACCGTTCTGCGGCGTGGGCGGGTCGTGGCCGAGGCGTCGCCGCAGGACAGCGAGGCCGAGTTGGCGGCGGCGATGGTCGGGCGGTCGGTCGTGCTGACCGTGGATCGACCGCAGGCGCAGCCGGGCGAGATCGCCCTGGACATCAAGGATCTGACCGTGCTGGGCGAGCGCGGGACGCCGATGCTCGACGGACTGAGTCTGGCTGTGCGGGCCGGTGAGATCGTCGGGTTGGCCGGGGTCGAGGGCAACGGGCAGACCGAACTGGCCAGGGCGGTGCTCGGGACCGTCACGCCCGAGACCGGCTCGATCGAGATGGGCGGTATCCCGGTCACCGGGTGGAACCCGTACCGGCGGATCGTGGCCGGGCTCGGCTATATCCCGGAGGATCGCGGCCGCGACGGGCTGGCCGCCGATTTCACCGTCGCCGAGAACCTCGTCCTCAACCAGTACCGCGACAGACCCCTGTCGAATCGCGGCGTGGTCGACGCGGCGGCGGTACGAAAGCTGGCCGACAAGGCCATCGCCGATTTCGACATCCGCACCAGGGGGCCGGGGGAGCTGGTGTCGGCGCTGTCGGGCGGCAATCAGCAGAAGGTGGTGATCGCGCGCGAATTCTCTAGGCCGCGTTCGGTTCTGGTCGCCGCGCAACCGACGCGAGGAGTGGATGTCGGCGCGATCGAGTTCATCCATCGCCGTCTGGTCGCCGAACGCGACACGGGAACCGCCGTCCTGCTCATCTCCGCTGAGCTGGACGAGATCCTGGCCCTGTCCGACCGCATCGCGGTGATCCACAACGGGCAGATCGTAGGTGTCCTGGCCCCGGATACACCGCGCGAGATCATCGGTCAGCTGATGGCGGGCCACCGTCCCGCCGATCCAGCACCCGCGAGCTGAGGAAACCCATGCCGAGTACGACCATCGAGCCGGACATCGACCCACCCGGCGAGCGTGAACCGGACAGGCGCGACGTCGGCCGCACATTCATCGGGTACCTGACCGAAGCCAACAGCGTGATGGTGACGTTCTATTCGTTGTTGCTGGCCTTCGCGATCGGGGCCCTGTTGATCATCGTCTCCGACGCGGCGGTGCGGGGTGCCTGGGGCTACTTCTTCAACCGGCCCGCCGATGCGCTGAGTTTCTCGTGGCAGGCGGTGAGCGCGGGCTATCGCGACATGTTCGAGGGCGCGATCATCGACTTCGGGCGTGTGCAGCAGTATGTCGACGGTGACGCCACCCTGGCCCAGGTGCTGCGCCCGATCTCGGAGACGCTCACCTACGCGACCCCGCTGATCTTCACCGGACTCGCCGTCGGCCTGGCCTTCCGGGCCGGACTGTTCAATATCGGCGGGCACGGACAGTTCATCTTCGGCTTGCTCGGCGGCGTGGTGGTCGGGTTCGCGCTCGACCTGCCGCCCCTGCTGCATGTTCCGCTGGCCCTGCTCGCGGGTGCGCTCGCGGGCGGTCTGCTCGGCGCCATCCCCGGCGTGCTCAAGGCCAAAACCGGCGCGCACGAGGTGATCTCGTCGATCATGCTGAACAATATCGCCACCTATTTTCTGCTCTGGGCGTTGAGCACCACGTTCATCCACTCGACGACCTCGCAGGAACTGGTCTCCAAGCAGGTGGACTTCTCCGGCCGACTGCCCCGGCTGCTCGGCTGGGCGGGCTCGGGCCTGCGGGTCAGCGCGGGGCTGTTGCTCGGGCTGGCGCTCGCGGCCGGAATCTGGTGGCTGCTGCGCAAATCCACCTTCGGGTACCGGATCCGCGCGGTCGGTGCCAATACGCACGCGGCGGAAACGGCGGGTATCGATATCGGGCGCACGTTCGTCACCACGATGGCGGTGTCGGGCGGGCTGGCCGGGTTGGGTGGCGCCGCACTGGTGTTGGGGCTCAACCCGTACACGGTGAATCCGGGCACGGTCGCCGAATTCGGGTTCGACGGGATCACCGTCGCGCTGCTCGGGCGGGCGCATCCCGGCGGTATCGTCGCCGCCGCACTGCTGTTCGGTGCGCTGAAATCGGGCACGTTGCACATGCAGCCCGCCATTCCGGTCGAGATGTCCACGCTGTTGCAGGCGGTGATCGTGCTGTTCGTCGCCGCGCCCGCGCTGGTGAAAACCCTGCTGCACCTGCGCACACCGCGCGGTGGTCTCAACACTCTGGAAGCGAGGGGCTGGTGAGTACCACCACCGCGTCACCGGTCGTCACGGCCGAATCAGCCAGGCACGGTGTGGCCGGGGTGGTGCTCATCGTGCTCGGCATCGGTCTCGGCGTTCTCGGGCTGCTGTTCGTCGACGGTGGGCGGACGACCACGTTCCGGCTGGATCAGACCGTCGAAAGTGGCTGGACTGTCAACACTCTCACGATCGTGCTGATCCTTGGCGTGGTGACGGCGGTGCTCGGTGGGGTGCTGGCGGCGCGGCCGCTTTCGCGGCGCGCGCACGGGGCGATCGTCGGCATCGCGGTGGCGGCCCTGGTGATCGCGGCGCTGTCGTGGGTGGTGACGCCGGGCGTCGGCTTCCCGGTGGAGTTCGTGCTGGCGTCGACGCTGTTCCTGGCGCTGCCGTTCATCTTCGGTGCGCTGTCCGGCGTGGTCTGTGAACGGTCGGGCGTGATCAACCTCGGCATCGAGGGCCAGTTCCTGGCGGGCGCGTTCACCGCGGTGCTGTTCTCCTCGATCACCGGCAGCCCCTACGCCGGGATTGTGGCCGCGGTGATCAGCGGCATGCTGTCGACGCTGCTACTGGCCTGGCTAGCGACCCGCTTCGAAGTGAACCAGCTGGTCACCGGTGTCATCCTCAATCTGCTCGCGCTGGGGCTCACCGGCTTCCTGTTCGAACGGCTCATGCGCATGGACCATTCGCTCAACCAGCCGAGCACGGTGCCGCGCATCGGCGGGTTCCTCCACGACATCGGCCTCGGTTTCCTGACCGGCATCCCGGTGCTCGGGCCGGTGCTGTTCGACCAGAACCTGTTCGTCTATGTGGCGCTGGCCTGCGTGTTCGGGCTGTCGTATCTGCTGTTCCAGACCCGCTGGGGCCTGCGCACCCGCGCCGTCGGCGAACATCCGGCCGCGGCCGACGCCGCGGGCATCGACGTGAACCGGTTGCGCTTCTGGAACGTCACCTGTGCCGGTGCCCTGTCGGGTTTCGGCGGCGCCTTCTTCACCATCGCCAACAATGTGGCCTTCAGCAAGAACATGACCGCCGCGCTCGGCTTCGTGGCCCTGGCGGTGATGATCGTCGGCCGCTGGAAGCCGGTCGGCGCGCTGCTGGCCGCCCTGCTGTTCGGATTCTCCAGCGCCCTGCAGCGCTTCCTCAACACCATGCCGGGCAACCCGATCCCCACCGAATTCCTCGGCATGCTGCCCTACGTGGTCACCCTGGTCGTGGTCGCCGGATTCATCGGAAAGGCGGTCGCGCCCGCCGCCGACGGCATCCCGTACCGGCCGGGCGACAAGTAGTCAGCCTTCGAGCAGGACGGTGACCGGGCCGTCGTTGGTGAGTTCGATCTGCATGTGGGCGCCGAATTTTCCGGTGGCGACGGTGGCGCCCAGTTCGCGGAGTGCCTCGGCGAAGGTGTCGACGAGGGGTTCGGCGAGGGAACCGGGGGCGGCGGCGTTCCAGGAGGGGCGCCGGCCCTTGGCGGTGTTGGCGTAGAGGGTGAACTGACTGACCACCAGGATGGGGGCGTCCAGGTCGGCGGCGGAGCGTTCACCGTCGAGGATGCGCAGGCGATAGGCCTTGTCGGCCAGAGCTTTCGCGTTGGCCGCGGTGTCGGTGTGGGTAGCGCCGACGAGAGCGAGGAGGCCGTGGGGGACTCCCGTCGCCGCCGGGTCGATGCGGCCGACGACCTGATCGTCGACGCTCACCTGGGCGCTGGTCACACGTTGCAGCAGTACTCGCACAGCTCCGATCATGCCGGGTGACCGCGCTGTGCGGCGTTCGGGGGGCGACTCATCTGTCGGTGCGATCACCACGGGTCTGGTGGGCACCGTGGCTTTTCGCGGTGACGATTCAATCCTTGCCGAAGAAGAGGATATTCGGGCCGTAGTCGGTGAGTGGGGCCTTCTCCGCGGACTGGCGGATGCCCGCGCCGGGGAGCTCGGTGACCTTGGCGAACATCTCGGCATTGCCGAAGGCGGCTCTGACCTGGGTTTCGGAGGCGTAGTCGGCGCCGTAGTCGGCCAGGGTCGCGAAATCCAGGGGCGCCAGTGGGGTGTCGAGGGGTGCCTGGCCCGCCGGCCTGCCGAGGGCGGCGTACTGGGTGGCGACGCCGTTGTCGTAGAGGCACAGTTCGTAGGAGATCTTCTCGATCGTGGCGACGGTGAGGACCGGCCATTTCATCGAGAGGGCCACGGCGAGTGGGTGTTTGCCGAGGGCGCCGATCTCCCAGTTGAGACTTTTCACCGAAATCCAGCTGCCCGAGGACTTTTCGACGAGCACCACATCGGCGCCGAGCTCGGTCTCGAGGTTGGTCTTGGGTTCTTTGACACCCCAGTGCTTGTCGTGCACCCCGGCGAAGCGGCCCGCGTCGACCGGATTCGCGCCGTCCTGGGCGTACGCGGCGACGATCGCGGCGCGTACCTGCTCCAGCGCGTCCGGCGCCGAGCACCGGACGGCGATCGCGCCGTAGGTCGCGGAGATCTCGACCGGTCGCGACGGCGGCTCCGGCATCGCCCCTGCCGCAAGGGGTTTGAGACCCACCAGGGCCAGCCGCCAATTGATCTCGTCGATCGTGGCCAGGTCGCCACCCGACTGGTACAGGATCTGCTGCTGTGTGAGCCGTCCCGCGCGTTCGAGGGTCGGTGCGCCCAGCTTCACCAGCGCCTGCGTGGTCTTGACCGTGAGGTCGAGCTCCTCGACCCGGGTTTCGCGCAGTTTCGCCGTGCTCGCGGTGGTGGTCACCTCGGAGTACAACGTGCGGTAGGTCGCGATGGCCTGTTTGCGTGAGCGCCCCACCATCAGGGTGCGCAGCAGAGTGCTCAGACTCGCCAGGTACTTGCCCGGTTGTTCGGAAGCGCGCGCGTACATCGCCGCCCGAATCCGGACCGCCGACTCACTGGCCGCCACCGCCGCGTCGTGATCGAGCCGCATCAACCACACGCCGCACTTGGACAACCCGTCGGCGCACATGGCCGATACATCCGGGTAGTCCTGCGCGACCTGCCGATACGCCGAACAGGCGCTGCGAATGGTGTTGGTCGCGAGCTGCCGGTGCCCGACCAGCCGCGTCGCCTGCTCGAACAACCGCAACGCGTCCTGCAACGCACCCGCGTACTCGTAGGAGACGTACCCGCCGACCAGCCAGTGCAGCCGGATCGCCACCGCTTCCTGCGCGGGTTCCAGCGCCTCCGCCGTGCGGTCGCGCCCCGACGGATCATCCCTGGTCGTGAGCAGACCCTGGGCGAATTCGGTCAGCGATCCGGCCAAGCGCAGGTAGTCGTCGGCGTGCTGGCTGCGGGTGTTGGCGCGATTGGCTGCCACGCGCCGTTCGAGGCCGCTCAGATCGGTCATGAGCAGTTCCATCGCGACGTCAAGCTGGGCACCCATCGTTCGTTCGTTCATGGCCGTCCGGCGGCCGCTAGCGCTTTGATCGAGTCTGTCACAGATCGGTGTCGGCTGCCGGATCGTTCGCCGGAACCGGCTGTTCATCCGGCATCGGTGCCGGTGTTTCCTTGGTGCTGTGCATATTTCGCATTGCTCACTAGAATGCGATGCGATCGAGTCGGCTGCGAGGGTCGGCGGTGGGGTGCTTCGAGGAGCGGTTAGCGTGGGCGATTCTCCCTGGTCAGGACTGGCCAGCAAGGCAAAAGTCAAGGTCGAGACGGGAGCTGCGCTCGAGGCGGCCAAGGCGTGCAGTACGGCGATCGAGGTGTTCAAGGGTTGCCAGAACCTGTTCCGCGACCACGACCTCAACAACTACGACGAGTCCAAGCTGGGCGGCAGCCAAGTCGACGCGGGTCCGCCGCTGCGGACCAAGTTCATCTCCGAGGCCACCCAGGCCAAGGACCTGCTCGGGCGCTATATCGACTCGCTCGAGGATCTGGTCTCCATGTTCAAGGCCGCGGGTGAGTCGTACACCGACACCGACAAGGGCTCCGGCGACAACATCGCCGCGCTCAAGGGCGATCTGAAGAATGTGAACTCCTCGCCGGGTGCCAAGGATATGAAGGGCGAGGTCTCCCAGGCCGGTGGTTACACGCCGGCCCACTGGGAAGTCGATGTCAAGGTGCGGCAGGGCACCGGCATGGAAATCAAGATGGAGAAGCACAACTACGACATCGAGACCGCGAACGTGCCCAAGCACGCGGGCACCGCGACGGCGGAATCGGTCGGTGTGCGGATACCCGTCCGCGCCGCGGACAACATGTCCTGGCGTGATATGTACGACCTCGGTCAGCGGCTGTCCTGGCAGGAGGTGGCCAACGACGCTCCGATCTGGGAGGCGATGGCCCATGCCGTGCACGGCGCCGCCTACAACCTCGAGCAGAAGCTCGGTGAGATCACCCGCGACCGGTGGGAGAGCCAGGGCGGTGACGCCGCGTTCGCCGCGATCTCCACGTTCGGCAAGTCGGCGATGACCGCGAGCGACTCCTTCACGATGATGCAGCAGAACCTCGAGTACACCGCGAACTGGTTGTACGCGACCAAGGTGTGTATGCCGATCGACAAAGAAGACAAGTGTGACGACGATCTGCAGGAGAACCGCGATCGGTACAAGCGCCACTACGTCGACGGTGTCGGGCAGACCGAGAAGCTCTTCCCTGCGGCCGCGGAGCCCGCGGCGCCGAAGGGGCTGGTGAAGCCGCCGGAGAACAATAACAACAACAACAATAATAATAACAACAATAATAACAATAACGGCAACAGTAATAACAACGGCAATAACAATGCCGGTGGTAACAACAACTCCGGTGGTAGCGGAAATTCCGGTGGCAGTGGTAATTCCGGGGGTGGGAGCCAACAGCAGGCGACGTCGCCGGCCGCGGTGGCTGCCCAGCAAGCGGCGCAGCAAGCCGCCCAGCAGGCGGCCGCGGAGCTGCAGCAGAACGGCACCAACGGTTCGCAGCAGAGCGCGAACGGTCAGACGGCGGGTTCCATCGGATCAACTGGATCCACCGGGTCGTCGGCGGGGTCGAGCGGGTCGGGGTCCGGCGACATGTCCAGCATCCTGTCCTCGGTGATGTCGGCGGTGACGTCTGCGGTCTCCTCACTCACCCAGGCGCTGCCCTCGCTGGCCACCGCGTTGCAGCAGGTGTCCGCCGACACCAGCGGTACCGGCGCCACCTCGGGCCTGCCCGATTTCACCCAGCTGGGCAACCTGTTCGGGCAGTTCCCCGACCTGACCGAACTGCTGTCGCAGTCGCCCGAGCTCAACCAGCTGATCGCGGACAACCCCGCCCTCTCGCCGCTGGCGGAGTTGCTCGGCATCGACACCGTGACGACGACCGTCGACGGGGCGGGAGTGCCGGAGGAGAGCGCCGAAACGGCTGCGGGCGAGGCATTCCCGCGCGCCTCGCTGCCCGACTTCTCCAACCTCTCGGGTCTGGGCGAGGTCGTCACCCCGCTCACCGGCTTGCTCGCCGAGTCGATGGCGACCGAAGCCCCCGCGCAGGTTGTGGAAGCGCCGGTCGAATCCGTGGAAGTCGGCGCCGCCGGTTCGCTCGCGCACGCACGGCCGGAGGCGCAGGCGTGACGCGGAAGTGGGAGCTCACCGACATCGAATTCCGGGTGCTGTGGCAGCGATTCGTCGGCACCGATCTGCCGCGTCCGCTCACCTTCCAGACCAGGACTCGCCTGCACGAGGACTACGAGGAAGAGAAGTACCAGGTCTGGCAGCGTCTGCAACACACGGTCGATCCGACGCTTCGCTCGGTCTTCGATGTGCTGGAGCGGCCGGAAGTGTATGTGCGGCTGCGTGGTTGGAACGATCGTGCGCGAGACGACGCCGGCCAGTGGCTCAAGGCCAGGGCCGCACGAGCCGGCGCCAACGGATACCTGGTCTACCAACTCCCCGGTGAAACTCCCACGCACAGTGGGGGTTACACGGTGGTCGACATCGGTCCCCACGGCCTGGCCGACGCCATCGTCGACCTGATGCCGGCCACCGGCTCGGGTACGGGCGGGATGATCCCGCTCGTCACCGACGCGAGCGCCGGCGTCGGCGACGAGTACGGGCAGCGATCCTCGATGTTCTTCGAGGAAGCCGACACCTCGATCGTCGAGCGCAGCACCGAGTTCTTCAGCCGTTCCGCCGACCGCACCGGAACCATCAATATCCTGCAGAATCAGTCCATGTTCGGCTCGCGGGGGATGCATCGCGACATCCTGGTGTGGCGTGATCTTCCCGACGACGGGCGCTATGTCATCGAACTCCCCAGCGAGAATCCCATCGCCACCCCGATGTCGCGATCGGACCTGACCGAGAAGGTCAACACGTCCATCCAGCGCATGATGTCGCGCGTGGAATCACATTGGGAAGCAAGCGCATAGGGGCCGCGAGGTACCCACCGTTCACAGCGCTTTCATCTCGGGTTCGTTCCGTCGTGCGAGGCTGTTGCGCACGCGAAAGAGTTGTGGTGTGCTCAGAGCCACCACTCGTGGAGGGATGAGGGCGATGGGCACCTTCGAGTACGACGCCGACGATTTCCGGACCGCGGCCGGAAAATCGCGCAACGTCAGCACGCAACTCACCGGCATCATCAATACGCTGAACAGCTCGCTCAACGGCCGCGGAAACGTCTGGGGCAACGACAAACTCGGTCAGAGCTTCAACGACGGCCCCGGCGGCAACGACGGTTACGACTCCTCGTGGACCAACACCAGCGACAACGTCAAGACGATGGCGAAGTCCATGGGCGAGTTCGCCGACGGCCAGACCGAAAGCGCCGACTACATCGACAAGATGGAAAAGGGCAACCGCGACGGCTTGACGTAGTCAGGCAGTCGGTCAACTCGCGTCCGGGATACCGAGGCCCGGCAGATGCAGGCTGCTGTTTCCGGCACGCTCGACCCAGCCCTGGTAGCCCAGCGCCAGCGGGGAGTCGATGCCGAAGCCGTCACGGAGTCCGGTGACGGTGATCGCGGCGATCCGACGGTAGGCGTCGGTGTCGACCGGCCAGGGGAATTCGGCCCACCAGTTGTCGCAGTGGTCCTGGTCGGGTTGGCGCCAGCCGGCCCGGGTGATAGCTCGCCAGCCTGCGTCGTCGGGGCGGGATGCCGGGTCGAGCCAAGCGTTGCCGGGGAGTTCGGCCAGGACCGATTCGCTCGTCTTGCGAAATTGTGCGAAGCGGCGCGAACCGGATGGTGCCGCTTCGCCGATCACCAGAACGGTGGTGTCGGGGGCGGCGGCGAGCTCGTTTGCCAACCCACGGGCGAATTCTTCCCAGTCGGTCACAGTAGGCCCTGGTTGTCGAGTTGGAGGTTGCGGTCGTCTGCGGCGAGGCGGGTATTGGTGACCAGGTTCAGCCAGATCGAGGTGGCGGAGAGGATGAGGACGACGGTCGTTTCGGCGCCTGCCCATCGAATTTGCGGGGTCGGTGCTGTGACCTGTGCGGTCGGCTCACCGAGGCGCTCGCTGATCGCCTGCGCGTAGTCGGCGAAAGCTGTTTTCACTGCGAGCTTTTCGCTCGCCTCGGCGTAGTCGGTGAGCTGCAGCTCGATGCGGGTTACATCACCACTTTTGGCTTGGATGGTCCCGCTGTCGGGGCCGAATCCGGTGTCGAGCATGATTCGGCGCGGTCGGCTGGAGATGGTCTGCCAGCCGAATTGTTCGACAATCGCGGGCGCATCGTCGATGTTCCATGACCAGTCGAGGGCGGCCAGTCTGCCGGAGAGATCGGCGGCGTCGGCGGATGGCATCGTTCGCCATGTGGTCATTCGCTTGCCTTCCTGTTGTCTTGGAGCGCGAGGCCGGTCATGGGAGCCGCGAGTGCGCCATCCTCATCCCATTGACGTCGGAGTAACAGCCGGTGGTGTCTGTCGTAGTGGTGTTCTTCGCTGATCCGGCCGTCGGGGCGGTACCGGTACCAGGATCCGATGGGGCCGGTGGGGCTGTTGACACCTTCGTGGCTGACCTTCCCCCTGACTGATTCGGTATAGAGGCCGTCGGGATAGCCGTCGCGATAGTCCTGGATGTATGTGGGGGCGTGGACTCGTCCGGTGAAGGGGCGACCGTTGTGCTGGAGGGCACCGGATTCGGCGGCTGTGAGCGTGGGATCGTCGTGGGCCAGGTCGGGGTGTGTCTCGGCGGGGTAGGTGGTGAGCTCGCCGTTGTCGTCTCGGCGCTGTTGGCGGAGAGTCTTCCCGGAGTCGTCGGCGATTTCGCGGTGTTGTGGTGTGCCGTCCTGGTTCCAGGTGATCTGGAGACCGATGGGGTTTCCCCGGTCGTTGACCCAGGCGTGGTCGCGTGCGCCGTCCCAGTGCCAGGCGAATTCAGGCCCGTCGCGGTAGCCGTCGAGGTGCCATTCGATTTCTACTATGGGCCCGTCCGCGTAGTTGTAGCCGTATCCGACGGCTTGGCCGGTGAATGGTCGGCCGTGGTAGGTGTTGAGGCCGTCGTGGTTCTTGTCGTAGACGAGTCCGGGGTCTTTGTGGTTGACGGCGCTCGGGAGGAGGGGTTTGGCAAGGGCTGCGGCGTCGAAGTCTTCGATGAGAACTCCGGCGGAGTCCCAGCGTTTACGGTGTTGGAGATAGCCGCTCGTGTCGTAGTTGTCTTCTTGGATGAGCGTGCCGTCGGGGGACCAGTAGCGCCAGTCGTCGTACTTGAATCCGCGCCTGTACCAGCCTGAGTGCCGCCGTGTTCCGTCCGGATACCAGGCGGTGCAGCTTTGTTCGCGGTAGCCGTTCTCGTAGGAAGTGTTGTCGATTTCGGTGAAGTCGGGCAGGTATTCGACTGTTTCACCGGTGAATGGTTCGCTGCGGTAGTAGACCCGTCCGTCCACCGTGGTCAGTTCGGGGTCATTGATGTCGATGAACAGCGACACGCGACGTTCCTTCCCGCTCGTTCGCTTCTCAGAAATAGGACAGGAACGCCGCGTCGAAATCGGGGTCGCGGGTGTCGAAATTCTGGGGGACGTAGTCCAGCGCGCGGACGTGTTCTACGAACTCGGTGGGCAGGACGAGGGCCTGCTCGGCGAGGTACTTCAGCGAGTCCTCGCGCCAGATCCAGACGCCGTCGGAGTACAGGGAGGGGCCGCCCTCGATGTCGGCGTCTCTGATGAACAGGTCGGGGGATTCGCCCATGACGTCGAAGATCGCGCGAACCTTGCGCATGTAGTTCAGAATCCGGTCGCGGTCGCCCTCGACGGGACCGGTGGGCGCGTCGAAGACCGAGGGCAGCTCGTCGTGCCCGCGCTCGTACATCTCGCGGTACATGGCCACCGGCTTCAATTCCATTGCGTGCGTCCCGTTCTCGATATCATGGAGTCTGTGTCCGGCTCGGCGTGCTCGTCGGCTCGGGGCGCCCCGTCGTGCCAGCGCTTCGGCGTGCCCCGACCCCGATCCTTCGCCCGCACCGGCTGGTCGTCAAGTCGCCCGCACGGGGTTCGTTCCGGCTGCCTGGCGTTCATTCTGTCGTCACCACGGATTCGTTGGTAGCTGTCACTCTGTTGCGCAGGCGAACGAGTTGTGGTGTGCTCGACCGGGCATCACTATTGAGGGATGAGGGGCGATGGCGACGTTCACGGACTCGAGTTGGTGACGTAGCGCTCCATGATAGATCTCCCATCTGGGCTGCATTGGCTCTCGATTCTTGCCGGCATGGAGTGGCCGGAGGGCAATGAAGACGAGATGTGGGCCATGGCCGAGGACTGGCGCACGGCCGCAGATGGTCTTCGTGGCCTGGTAGACGACGTCGACGCCGCCAAAGATGCTGCGTTCAAGGCATATCCGCAGGGCGACGGCGTCGAGGACATGCTCAAGGCCTTCGAGGGGATGGCCCGCGGCGACCAGTCGGTGACCAAGCTGGGCGAACTGTTCGACATCCTCGGCGACTCGGTGTATCAGACCGGCACCGAGATCGAATACACCAAGATCATGTTCCTGTCCTCGCTGGGCTTGCTGGCGCTGGAAATCGCTGCGGCGTGGATCTTTCCGCCGACAGCGCCCGCGGTGGAGGCCGCCGCGATCGGCGTGACCCGCGTGGTGGCGCGGGGAATCTTCGGGCGCGTGCTGGCCGCGATCCTGCGACACGGCGCGAAGGCCGTGATCACCCGGGTCCTGAAGTTCATCGGCCAGCACGTCGCGATCGACACGGCGCTGGGCACCCTGCAGGAACTCGGCGTCCAGCAGTGGCAGGTGGATCAGGGCCACCGCAAGGAGGTCGACTGGAACCAGGTCAAGGCGGCCGCGGTCTCCTCCGCCGCCGGTGGTCTGGCGGCCGGGCCGTTCGGCCACTTCCTCGGCAAGCGGCTCGGCGACGGGATGTCGCCCTGGCTCAAGGGTGCGATCACCGGCACCGGTGCCGGCCTGGTCGGCGCGGGCGGCGGCATGCTCGGCCAATTCGGGTACGAGGGCATGACCCAGGGGTGGGATCAGGCCTGGAACAACCTGAAGACCGCGGCGTCCGACCCGCTCATGTGGAGTGCGGGTGCCACCAACGGCGGGCTTTCGGGGCTGAACAAGGCCGGGGCGAATTCCGCGTGGTCGGCGATGAAGCCCGGGTTGTTCGAGCGCCCCAGCTTCAGCTCGCAGGTTCGCGATGCCATGCCCGGCCACGACCTCGGAACGTTCGGGCAGAACGACGGTGCGGGCGGCGACGGGTCGTCCAACCGTCCCGGCGGCGAGGGCGAGAACCGGGCCGGAGCCGACGACGAGGCGACCGGTGCCGGTGGTGACGACGGCGTGCGCGCGGGTGCGGGCGACGACACCATGGGCGACCAGGGCTCGGGTGAGTCGCGGGCCGGCGCGGGTGACGACGGCCAGTCGATGCGCCCCGCCGGTAGCACGCAGTCGCCCGAAGGCGAAGCCCAAGGGCCGACGAATTCCGAAGAGGGACGGGCGAATCAGCAGTCCGGCGACGACGGACAGTCCTCGGCAGAGGGCGGCGCGGGTGCTGGACGACAGGATTCCAAGCCCGAGGTGCAGGGCGGTGAATCGCAGGCAGGCGACGGCGGTCGTCAGGACGGCAGCGGCCGTGCCGAAGGGGAAAGCCCTGCGGCACAGTCGGATTCCGGGCAGGACAAGTCCCGGGCGGGCGAGGCCGACCAGGCCGACGGCGCGAGCGTCGGCGAGGGCACGCGCACCGACGCGCAGTCGAGTGGTCAGCCGGTGACGCAGGTCAACGATTCTCCGGCGACCAACCGGGACACCGCGACGCAGGCCGGGGCGCCGGTCGGCGCGGGTATGACAGGTGCCGGGCCCGCGGCGACGGCGGGGCCCTCGCCTGCCGCGACCGGTCAGGCGCCGGTCACCAATCAGGCCGCGACGCCGACGACCGGTCAGCCCGCCGCAAGCGCCGCTCAATCACCCACTGCGCCAACGCAATCGACGCCGCAGCAGTCGACGCCGGGCCAGCAGGCGCCCGCGCAGGGTTCGCAGCCGGCGGCCCGCCCCGGCGCTCCGGAAGTCCGCGCGGGGCTGACCGACGGTGTACAGCCCGGATCCGACATTCGTTCCGGCGCACCGGAAGTCAGAACCGACAACCCGACTGTCGATGAGTCGAGGGTGGCGGACCCGCAGGGCACCGCCGAAGATCCCGGCGCGACGAGTCGACCCGATGGTGAGAGTCGCGCGGGTGTCGGTGAACAGCGTGGCGCCGGTGTGGCAGAGACGCCGCTGCAGGGGTTGCAGGCCGCGCCGGGCGAAGCGCCGCCGACCCGCGCGGGCGAGCCCGAGGCAATCGCCGACCGGACTCGTGCCGGGGATTCGGAGGTTCGGCCGGAGTCCGACCCGCTGGCTGATATTCCGCCGGTGGTGCCTATCGTCGGTGCGGATCCGGGCGCGAGCCCGGCTCGGCCGGGCCCGGAGACAGGTCGTCCCGGGCGACCGGGCGCCGACGACGCCGCCTCGCCGAGGGACCGCGCCGACTCCGGCGATGATCGCAGGCAACCGCAGCCAGACGACAACGACAGCGGCCCCGTCTACGACACCCAGCTGCCCAATGGTCAAGGCGTCGTGCACCATCCGACCGGCACGGCCATCGGTGAGGACGCCCGCACGCACCGGGTGAGCGAGAACGTCCGCAACGACGGCTCCCACGACGTGGTCGTGCACGGGCGGCGCGACGGTTCGGTGACGCCGAGCAACGGGGACCCGGTCCACCCGCGCGACATCGTCGACGCGATCCGCAGCAACCCGAATTACGTTCCAGGAACGCCGATCCGGCTGCTCTCCTGCCACGCGGGCAACAGCAAGGGCTGGGCGCAGTACATCGCCGACCAGCTCGGGGTCGATGTCACCGCGCCGACCGATCGCGTCGGTGTGCGGCGCGAGCCGGGCTCGGACCCGGTGATCGATCGCGGTGGCAAGTGGCGCACGTTCAGCCCGGAGTCCGCGACGACACCGAGCGATACACCTTCGCCCAGAACGGATTCCGATTCGTCCGATCCTCGCGATCGTGACACTCTCGACGGCGACGGCCCACCACTGGATCGCGATCTCGTCGACTTCATGAGCGACCAGGACCCGCCGACCCGCCCGACCGCGATGTCGTTCCTCCAACCCGAACCCGGGACCGTCAACGCACCGTTCAGCCGAACGCCCGGTGTCGACGCGCATCTGCTGGGCGTGCTGGATCCGAACGACCCGATGGTGCAGACCGCGGGCGACCCACCCCGGATCACCCATGTCGGCGGGGAGCCGATCGACGAGTTCTCCCACCGGCTCAGCGAGGAGCGTGGCCAGGCGTTCGTCGACGCGTCCACGCCGGACGCGGCCCTGGTCGCCGACTACGAGCAGCACAAGGCCCAGCAGCAGGCGCTGGAAACCGCGAAGTCCGACAAGGGCCGGGCGGTGCGCGATGCCGCGATGGCCCTCAAGGACGCCCGGGCAGCACACACCCGCGCGGTCGAGGCCGCCGCGGACGCACGCAACCGTGGCGCCGCGGACGCCGACGCGCTCGACCGCGCCGCCGCGGACGCCGCGGACGGGGTGCAACGCGCGGAAGCAGGCGTCGCGGACGCCAAGCAGCAGGCCGCGGCGGCCAAGACCGCCCTCGACAACTTCCTGGCCGCCGACGCGGCCGAAGCCGAGGCAGGCAATTCGCCCGCCAAGCGCTTGGAGAAGGCCGAAGCCGAGCGGCTGCCCGGCAAGCGGCGGGGCCACGTCACATCCATCACCATCGACCGCCTGACCGGTCGCGTGTACGAGGCCGCCAACGGCACCTCCGAGCAGCGCATCCACCCCAGCGAGCTGCACCCGACGCTGCACGATAACGTCGCCCGCTACCAGGACCCCACCGACGCCTACCACAACGGGCGCGACCCGGCCCATTTCCCGCACACGGACAACCCGCTGGGCCACGCCGAAGTGCGCGGCACCAACGCCGCGCTGCACGACCGGGAACTGCTCAACCAGCAGCGTGGGCCGGACGACCAGCTGCCGACCGATTTCGACGGCCTGGCCTCCATTCTCAACTCGCCGTTCGTCCCCAGTCGTGGCGTCGAAGCGCCCTGCTGCGCCAACTGCACCCGGGTGGTGCAGGGCACCGAGAGCACCGCGGGCCACATCATCGACGAAGGGGCACCCCGGGTCGACCCGCTGCGGCACGCCGATCTCGAACAGGCGGCCAGGGACGGCAATCCCATCGAACCCCGGTTGGTCTCACCCGAATACCCGGAGACCGACTTCATGGGCGACGACGATGATGTCGCCGGTCCGGATCGCGGGTCCGATGATTCGGTGCCGCCGGGGATGTTCCGTGGGGAAGATGGGCTGTTGCACCGGCCCGGTGATCGAACAGACAGTTATCGGGATCCGGATGGGACCTGGCATCACGTCGATGACCCGGCGGACACCAAGCGCAATGTGAAGTTCGGGTTGTACGGTCCCGATGGTTCGTTCATCAAGGACCACCTGAGTAGCGCCGACTACCTGTACGACGCGATGAAGGGCGATTCGGACTCGCACGAGATGCGCGATCCGGACCGGGCGGCCGAGCTGGAAGCCGCGTCGGAGCGGCGCCTCGAACTGCAAACCGAACGTGACGGCGTTCGGACCGAGCTCAAAAAGCTCATGGCCGAGTTCGAGATCAAAGAGGCGAAAGAGCTCGCTCCCAAGCGTCTTTCCGAAGCGATCCAGAACCTGCGCCAGGAAATCCGGTCCGATGCCACCCTGAGCCCGGACGAACGGACCGCCAGGCTCGAGCTGCTCGGCGATCTGGAAGACACCGCCACCGACTACAACGACCTCGGTCGCGAGATGATCGAGGTGTCCAAGACGCTCGGCGAGGTAGCCGGAATCGACTTCGCGCTCGATCCGGACGCCCGCCCGCGGGCCGTGCTGCTGACGCCGTTCGACGGGGCATTCGACGGCGCCGGTGTGGTCGACATCGCTGCCTACGTCCCGCGCGCGGACGCCGACTCGGCGCCGACCCTGGTCGTCGTCGAGGCCAAGGGTGTGGGCTCGGTCCTCGGCGGTTCCAAAATCGCACAGGCGGAACAGGGTTCGCCGGAATACCTGCGGCGCACCTTGGACATGGATCGCAATCTCGCGCAGATCCTCAACGAGACTCCCGGCCAGATGGTGGCCCGGGGCATCGACCCCGACAGCGCCGAGGGCCGCGCGCTGACCGACGCCGTCGCCGACCTGCGGCAAGCGATGGAAGACGGGACCCTGCAGGTCGAGTACCGGCTGGTACATACTGCCGCCGACGGAACGATCACCGTCACCGAGCTGTTGCTCCAGCGCGACGGCGTGAATGTGCTCGCCGATGTTCCGTTGCCGTTCGGCGCCGATCCGAATGCGCTCGACCGTGGCGATGACTCGCGCGACGACGACATCGATTTCATGGATGACGACGACCTGCCGCCCAGCGATACACCGGATACACGGGACAGCGATCCGCCTGAGCTGGCCCCCGCGATGTCGAAGGTCCAACCGGTGCCCGCCGTCGGCGAAGAGCTGGGTTCGAGCGACGTGCCCGCCGCGAAGGCGCACCTGCTCGGCGAGCTGACCGGCGACATAGTCCGGGATGCCGACGGTTACATCACCAAGGTCGACGGTGAGTACGTCGACGAACTCGTGCGCCGGGTGGCTGCCGAGCGGTTGCCTTTGTACGCGGCGGTCAGCGAAACGGCGGACCGGCAGAAGGCTGCCGATATCGCGGCGACCAAGCCGGAAAAGGCCCGTCTCGCTGATGAATTGGACGCCGCCAAGCGTGCGCGAGGCATCGCGAATCGCAATCTGAAAGGTGCGGCGCCCGAGGATCTCAGTACCTTGACCGAGATTCGCGACCAGGCGAATGAAAAGTTCGAAGCCTTGGAGAAGAAGGCCGCGGCGGCGAAATCCGCGTTCGGTGAGGCGAATGGGCGGGCGAACCCGATCGGACCCGTGGTGGCCGTCACGATCGATCGTCTGACCGGGCGTGTCTATGAAGCGGCGAATGGCGCGCCGGAATCCGGCCTCCGCGTCGCTGACCTGCATCCGAGGTTGTACGAAAACGCCGAAGCGACCGGTCAAGATATGGCCGAGCTGGCCAAGGGCAACAAGGACGCGACGGTGTGGGATCACGGCGACGATCCGCTTCGCCATGCCGAGGTCCGCACGACCAACGAAGCGCTGCACGATCGCGAACGAAACGGTGAGCGCACCGATCGCGCCTCGATGGCGGCGCTCGTTCACGCACCCACGAATCTCAAGTCGGCCGAAGGCGTCGTGTGCTGTGCGAACTGCACCCGAATGGTCTCCGGGACGGAGAGCGCCGAAGGCTTCTCCCGCAGGCACGCCGAGGGTGTGCCGCAAGACATTGTCGATGCCGAACTCCGCGCAGACCTCGAAGGCTCGGCGAATCCGGATGGCACGCCGAGGAAGCCACCCCTTGTCTCTTGGGACGGTGCGCTGCGGGCCGATACCGACTTCATGGGTGACGAAGACGGCGAAACACGGAACCGGAAACCGGATTTCGCTGACCCGGAGCCTGAACCGACGCAGCGCGAGGTCCGCGTCGAGCTGGGTGCGAACGGAGAAGTCGTCGCGCTGCACATCCAGCTGGCCGACGGGCAGTGGGTGGTCGCGCGGAACGACGGCGACGAGGCCACGCAGAATGTGCCCGCGCGCAATGACGCCGACATTCCCGAAGTCGACAACCGGAATGCCCTGCGGAAACTGGTCGACGATCTCAATGCCGGGTATCAGGGGCTGAATCTCAAGTACCCGTCCGGATCGGGTCTCGACGGGCGCGGACAGACCGCGCTGCGCGACGGCGTCAGTGGCGGCGCGCATCTGCTGACCGACCCGCCCGCGTCGCCGGCACCCGCGCATCCCGCGCCGCCGGTGGACGGTCCGATGATCAGCGAACCGCCGCCCGGCGCAGGCGATCCCGCGTTGAACGTGGCGCGGATCGGCAAGGAGGGGCTCACCTGGTACCACAACCGTGAGCACATTCCGGTTATCGGCGGGATACTGGGACGCGAGGCGGATTCGGCAGGCGATTACCGCCCGGTGTACTTCCCCGACGGCACCGAATACCGGCCGTGGATTTCCGACGCCGATCCGAATGCGGTGCGCGACACCGTGCTCAGCGAGCTGCGGGCCAACCGGATGGACGCCGACGAGGTCCGCGACATCCTGAAGCAACTGTTCGCCGATGCTCGCGATCCGCGGCTGCGCCAAGACCTGATCGACGATCTGGAATTCAACGGACTCATCGACACCGACGAAGCGCGGGCGATGGAGGACACACCCGTTCCGCCCGTCGAGACGCCGCCGGAACAGCAGGGTCCGCCGCCCGAGGGCGAGACGCTGGCCGAGATGGCCGAGCGGCTCGGTATCGATCTCGACGGTGAGGGAGCTCGGGATGTGCGCCGGGCGATCGATCTCCAGAGTCACCGGCTGCTGCGCGAGATCGGTGCGATCGAGGGCCTGGCCGACGCGGCACGCCGAGCCGACGAGGAACAGACCCGCCCGTACCGGCGCGCGGATCATCCCGCCGATCCGGCACCTGCCCCTGACGACCGGACCCTGCACGGACCGGACCGTCTGCGCGAGCTCGAGTCGGACGAACCACGCGACGACGCCGACTATTACGACGACGACGACGAACCGGGCGGCGCCGACCCATCGCGGAGTCACTGGGGCGACACCAGCGCCCCACGCCCGGTGCCGTTCTCGCGGGAGGTCAGCTTCCTCGACAAGGATCCGCTCGGCCGGTTCCTGCGCGACCTGATCGTCGCCTTCGAGGGCGTCACCTCGCTGCGCGACTACGACCGGGTCGGCAACGGCGCGGACCGGCTGCCCGAATGGGCCAGCTTCTCCGATGATCGGGAGCCGGGCCGGGACGAGGCGCGGGCCCGCGAGTTCTTCGAACACGCGCTGCGCCGCGACCAGCTGCGTGACGAATTGTCCGGCTGGGCGGCGATGTTCGGCCGTGACCTCAGCGATCTGTCCGGCGATCGCATGGAGCCGACGCTCAACGAGCTGCGTGACGCGGCACGGCAGCGGGCACAGAACCTCGCCGATTTCATCGCCGCCGCGCAGCCGATCCTGCAGGGTGACGGCGCCGAACCGGTGGGCAAGTCCTACGGTGATCAGGTCGCGCGGGTGCCCGATGCCGACGGCGGGCCGGACCGGTTGCTGGTTGTCGACGGTGCGCTCGACCGTGAGGAGGCGCTGGCCCGCGCGCTGCGGGACAACCCGGAGCTGGCGATCGACATCGACAACGGGGTACTGCGGCCCGACTTCCGGGCCGTGCACGCCGACGGCGCGGGCAGGCAGTTCCTCGATCCGGTGGCCACACCGGAGGTGCAGCACATTCGGCGCACCGTGGACGGCGCCGAACTGCAGGTGACGATGATGCGCGGCGAGGACGGCGAGTGGCGCCCGGTCCAGGCGACACCGGAACCGCCGCCCGCCCCGCGCGACCGTGCGGACATGGTGCGCGAAATCGTCGATCTGGCACGGCAACTCGGTCTGGGTCCGGCCGCGCTGCACCCGGACAATATCGACGCCACCATCCGTGCGCTGCACCTGGACAACGCGGTACGCGCGGGGCAGGCCGAGGCGCTGTTCGATTACGCCCGCACGATGGCCGACATCGAGACCTTCTACCTGATCGGTGACGCGCGCGATCAGCTGACATCGCGGCTCGGTATCGCGCAGAGCGAGCTCACGCCGAGGCGGATCGCCGAGGCCCTGACCGATCCGAAACAGCGGCGCGGCAAACGCCAGCAGCAGTTCG
Organism: Nocardia sp. NPDC056541; assembly: GCF_042794235.1. Classification (NCBI taxonomy): domain Bacteria; kingdom Bacillati; phylum Actinomycetota; class Actinomycetes; order Mycobacteriales; family Nocardiaceae; genus Nocardia; species Nocardia sp. NPDC056541. The sequence goes on along the minus strand of NZ_JBHTUD010000015.1, from coordinate 91,485 downwards.
AAGACCTGCTCGACGGGCAGCAGCGCGAACCGAGCAAGACCGCGGGCTACTCCCAGCAGCTGCGCAACGTCGACGCGGCCGCGGTCAAGGCGGCGCAGGAAGCGCTGATCAAGGCACTGAGCCCGGGGAATCCGGAGGCGCTGCGCCCGAAGGTCAGCAAGACCGACCCGCGCACCGGCCGGTCGAAGGTCGGCCCGGCCGAGAGCGGCATCGATCCGGCCAAGCTGCGCAAACTCGTCACGCGGATGCACCGGCTCGGCGCGGGCGACCATGCGCGGGAGGCGCTGGCCGCCTACGCCGACGCGCTGATGCGCATCGACCCCTACACCGATCATCCCGCGGGCACCAGAGCGGCTGATCCGCGCACCACCGGCGACCCGCACATCTACGACCGCGACGCGATCCACGGCCTGCGTGATGTGGTCGGCGCCGCCGAGCCCGGTGCGAATCCCGCCGATTTCGCCGCCCAGGTCGCAGGCAACATCGCCCGCTCCTATGGCGCGGACGAGCCGGTCGGCCCGAATGATCCACGACCACAGCCGAATCGGGACTGGGCACGCTTGGTCGGAGTGGATGTGTCCACCGCCGACGGTGCGAAGTTCGTCGAGATCTACGAGGCCTACCGCGACGGCAAGATCGAGAAGCACGAGGGACTGAGCCCGGAGAAGCTGGCCGCCGAGATCGCGGCCATCCGCGAGGAGATCCGCCTCAGAACCGAGCAGCTCGAGCAGCTGAAGGCGCTCACCGACGAGTTCTACCGGCCGGTGGCCGACCTGCCGGCCGCCGAGGGAACGCCGGCCAGAGAGCACCCCGGCTCGCAGCCCGACGCGTTGCCCGAGGGGCGGCGCGGACTGCCCGCGGCGCCGGAGAGTGGCAAGCCGGGCGGGGGTCCGCGACCGGTTGGCCCGCAACCGGATTCGGGCCGACCCGATTCCGAGGTGCCGCCCGAACGCGGCCGCGACCTCGACGATCGGGCCGACGCGAAGCTCGACCAGACCATGCGCAAGCTGGACGAGGTCGCCGGCGAACTGGCCGAACCGATTCCCTCGCTGGACGATCTGGTCGGACCGGGCGAGCCGGTCGATCCGCTGGCGATGATCGACGACGCCGTCGAACGCCAGAACAAGCTGCACGACCAGGCGGACGAGCGCCGCGCCGACGGCGCCGATGCCGCGCTGGAGGACACGCTGCGTGATCTCGACGGTGTCGACGCGGATCTGGCCGCGTTGGAGTCGTACCTGCGCGCCCAACGGGATTTCGACGCCGCGCAGGCGGACATCGCCGCCAGGTTCGAGGAACTGGCGGCCAGGGACGCGGAGACCGCCGCGCAGCGTGGCGATGACGCCGACGCGGATTTCGCCGTGCGCGCGGCCGACCTGGCCGCGCTCGAGTCCTACCTCGCCGCGCAGCAGCAGTTCGACGCGCTGCGTGCCGAACTCGCCGAGGCCGCGCAGACACGGCCCGACGAGCTCGACGCCGAGGCGTTGGCCGACGCGCAGGCCCTCGAGTCGTATCTGCGGGCACAGCAGGAATTCGACGCTGCCCGTGCGGAAATGGCCGCCCGGTTCGCCGCCGCGGTCGAACGGCAGGGTGGTGACTCGACGCCGGGCAGTGGGGACGGGTCGACAAGCGAGAGCGGCAACAGTTCGCGTTCTGAGGGCGGTTCCCGCGACAACGACGGTTCCCGCGACAACGACGGTTCCCGCGACAACGACGGTTCCCGCGACAACGACGGTTCGCGTGACGATGACGACGATTCGGGGGATCCGCCTGCGGCGCAGACGGCGCCCGGTGGCCCGCCGTCCAAGCCGCCGTCGCGTCCGCCGACCGCGCCGAGCCCGGAACCCGAAGAGCCGGCGAAGAATTCGTCGCCACTGGACTTCGGTCTGCCCAAGACGCCCGCCGAACTGGCCGTACCCGGCGACGCCGTGCTGGATCAGCCGGTCACCGACGGTGCCGACGCCGGCGACGCACCCCAGCGCGCGTACCAGCGCCGAGACTTCCTCAACGATGTCCACCAGTTCCTGCAGGAACTCAGCGATCTGCCGCCCTCGGCCACCGCCGACACGCCACCGCTCACCCCGGAGCAAGCCGAGCAGGTCCGTGTACTCGCCGAAGCGCTCGGCCTCGGTGACGCGCTCACCGGCCAGCGTGATCCGCTCGGAGCGCTCGCCGAGATCGCCGATATGGCGCGGGCCCGCGGATTCCTCGACAGCGCACTGGATCCCGATGCCGAACTCGGCACACCCATGCGGTATCCGGACGACTACGAGCCGCTCGACGTCGACGAGTTGCAGGACGGGCTGGACCACTGGCGGGTCGAGGGCGATCCGCAGGTGCGTGCCGAGATGGCCGAGGAACTGCGGCTGGCCGGACTCGACGACGCCCGACCCTCCGTCGGCGCCGATCCGGAGCCGAACCCGCAGGCCACGCCGCTGCACCCGTCCGCGATACTGCCGCCGGAAGACGGTGCGCGCCGGCCCGGCGGGCCGAGGATCGAGCCCGCGCAGCAGGCGATGGATCGCCTGGCCGCCAGGTTCGGTGTGGATCTCACCGATGCGGGTTCCCTCGACGCCGCCCGGTACCGCCAGTTGCTGCGGGCGGGTGCGGTCGAGGCGTTCGCCGCCGCGGTCCGGCATGCCGAGGCCGCCACCGATCCGCAGCAGCGGGCGCTGCGTGAGGCCATCGCTCGGCGCTGGGCGGCCCGGCTGGGACTGCCTGCCGACCCCGGTCTCGTCCGCGCCGCCGACGACCTCAACCGGTTGCGCGCAGGGGTGACGCGCGACGCCGGTGATATGGCGCACCTGTATCAGATGGTGCGCACCGAGCTCGACGACCGCGTGCTGTCGCTCGACGTCGACGGCGACAAGATGCTGGTGCGGCTGGTGGCCGACGGGCCCGACGCCTGGCATCTCGAACCACTCGCGCGCATCGAACCGAAGCCGTTCACCTCGACCGCGGACAAGGCGGTCGAGGTGCCGCCGAAGAAGAACTGGCTGCGCAAGCTGTGGGACCGGCTCGTCAATCGCGGCTACTACGGCGACAATCCGAAGTACCCGTCCGGATCGAGCATGGACGGTGCCGGTCAGTCGATGCTCGGCCACAGTGCCGGGCTGCCGTTGACTACGGTGAAGGACTCGACGCCAGGCCAGCCAGGTGGCGAATACGACCAGCTGCAGATCAAGTTCAATCCGGCGCGCATCCTCAAAGAGGGTGTGCTCATGTGGCAGAACCGCGAGCTGGTGCCGATCCTCAAGCACCTGTCCTCGCGGATCGCCGATCAGGCGGGCGAATTCCTGCCGCTGCGCAATCTCGACGGCAGCGAGTACAAGCCGTGGATCTCCGATGCCGACCCGCAGCTGCGCCGTCAGATCGAGCAGGACCTGCGCGACGCGGGGCTGGAGCATCTGCTCGAACCGGAGAGCTTGTCGCCCGGGGAGCTGGCTGCGCGGGAGCTGAAGGAACTCGCGGATTCTGATGAGCCGGTGCAGATTTCGAGCAAGGGCGAGGAAGTTCCCGCCGTTGCCGAACCGCTGCCGCCGTGGCTGCAGGATGTGGTCGACGCGGTCAACGGGCGAATCGCCGATGCGACCGTGCTCGAAGCGCTGGCCCGCGAACTCGGGGTCCAGCTCACCGATTTCAGTGAAGAAGGGCTGCGCAAGGCTGTCGCCGAGGCCGAATACCGGTTGCTGCGCCGCGACGGTGTGATCCAGGCGCTGGAAGCGGCCGCGCGATTCTTCAACGCCGAGCACGCGGACATCCCGTTCCGGCCCGCCAACTTCCACAGCAACGACCCGCTCGGCGCCTACCTCAAGGAAGTCGTCGCGGCCAAGGGCGACGAGTTCAGCTTGCGAATGCTCAACTGGCGCGGGGTGAACAACGGCGGCGAATGGGTCAACATCTGGGGCGATCTCAGCGACGACGGTGGCGATCCGACCGTGCACGCCGAGGACGCACGCAAGATCTTCGACGACGCGCTGCGCCGCGCCGGACTGCGTGACGAACGGTCCACCTGGGCACACCTGGCCGGGGCGGACCTGGAGGCGCTGGTCAACAATCTCGACGGCGAGATCGCGAGGCTGCGCGGGCAGCTGGACGACAACGTCGGAGTACTCGGTGAACTCACCCAGCGAGTAGCCGATTTGAACGACAGCGACAGCGGCGATCGGCTCGTCGTCGACCCCGAGAACGGCAAGATCGCGATCGTCGACACCGGGGCCGGACACGAGGCCGCGCTGGCCCGTGCGCTCGCCGATGCCGATGCCGACTTCATCGACCGGCTCAACCGTGGCGAGGTCGACATCGAGATCCGGGTGGTCGGGATCGATGACGGCGGCCGCGTGCACATCCTCGAGGTCGACGCGCCCGAGGTGCGGCACCTGCGCACCGAGGTGGACGGGCGCACGGTGGACGCGACGATGGTGCGCGACGGGACGCAGCCGTGGCGGATGATCGAGCGGCCGCCCACGGGCGCCGAGCCGGATGCCGGTCTTCCCGCCGTGGCGGATCACACGAATCAGCCTGTGCCGGAACCTCGTTCGCTGGCAGAGCTCCGGGCCGACATCGCCGAGGTGGCGCAGCGGCTCGGCATCGACGATCCGTCGAACCTGGCGGGGGAGCAGCTCGACACGCTGCTCGCCGAGCAGGAACGCGCCAATCAGGTGCGGGCCAGGCAGGTCGAGGGCTTGGTCGACTACGCGCGCAGCGCCGACGCGATCGACAACTTCAACGCGCTGCACAATGCGCGCAGTGCGTTGGCGCTGCGCTTCGGTGTCACGCCGGAGGCGCTCAGCCCTGACGTGATCGCCCGTGGGCTCGCCGATCCGGCGACGCGGGTGGAGCTGCATCGTCAGCGGTCGGCGAATCTCACCGATTACGCGAAGCTGCTGCGCGCACTCGACCCGGCGGCCGTCGACGCCGCCCGTGACGCGCTCGCCCCCCATCTCGGCCTGCCGCGCGGTGCGCTGCCGCTCGACGCGGCGGCGCTGGCCGAGGCGCTGTCCAACCGGGCCGCGCGCGGTGACATCGACGATCTCGTCGGGCCGCTCGCCGACTACGTGCGGGCGCTCGCGAAGGTCGATCCGTACGCCGACAACCTGGTCTACGACCCGGACACCGACCCGCGCGCCATCGGCGACGACCCTCCGGTGCACCCACGCGACGCCCTCGACTTCCTGCGCGAAGTGGGCGCCGACGACCTCGGCAACCGGTCGCCGCTACCAGCCGCCCCCGAGGACGCCGTCCCCGGACCGAGCCGCGACCACGCGCGTCTGCTCGGCGTCGACCTCACCGACGCCGACGACAAGCGGGTGGCACAGGTTTACGAGTGGTTCCGCGACGGCCGCATCGACAAGCACGAACGCCTGACCCTCGAACAGCTGGCGCGGGTGCACGAGGAGATCCGCGACGAGATCCGGCAGCGCGCCGCCGACATCGCCCGCCTGCGCGAGCTCCTCAACGAACCGTTCGTCACCGACCCCGAGATCGACGCGCCCACGTCCCCGCCCGCGGTAAACGGTGGGCCGACCCAGGGTGCCCCCACTCCGGATTCCCCCGCACTGCCCACACCTGATCCCGCCACGCCTGCGCGCCCCGGTACACCCGTGCCGCCGGCATTATCTGTGGGTTCGGATGTCAACGGCAACAACCAGGTTCCGCCGGCGTTGCCTGCGGGGCCGGATTCCAATGGCGACGTCGGCACGGGTCGGCCCGGTATTGCGGCTGGGCAGGCGGATCCGTCGTCCATCCCGCGTGAGCCTGGTGCGGATGTAGTTGTGGGCGAAGCGGATCCGGGCACACCGACATCGGGCGTTGAACAGGCCGATACTGGTCGGGTCGAACACGAAGGGTTCGACACGGGCCAGGGTGCGCGTCGGCCGTCGGTGGACGATCCGGATTCGGGTGTCGATGACGGTGAGCCGACCTCGGCCGGGGACTCGGACAAGGGTGGGGACAACGCTGATTCGGGGGATCCCGACAAGAGCTTCGACCTGGATCGGGACGGTGGTGCCGACGGGGACAGCCAGGGTCCGCCGCGGTCGCCCGATGGTGAGGGGCGGCCGGGAGTGCGCAGACAATTGCCGGGGTCGGCGATGCGTTCGCACATTCCGCATCCGCCGCACGAGTACGAGGTCGAGCTCGACGTGCCGGTGTTCGACGCCGTCCAATGGCCGGTGCCGCCGCTGGTGCTGACGCCGGAGACACCGCTGCCGCCGGAACCGCCGAGCCAGCCGGAACCGCCGCGCCCGCCGAGCCAGCCAAATCCGCCGTGCCCGCCGGATCAGCCGAATCCGTTCGTGCCACCGAAACCTCCTCTGCCGCCGGGCGAACCGCTGCCGCCGGGCGAACCGCTGCCGCCGGTTCCACCCGTGCCACCGTTGCCGCCCGCGCCGCCGGTACCGACGCTTCCGCCTGCGCCGACGCTTCCGCCTGCGCCGACGCTTCCGCCTGCGCCGACGCTTCCGCCTGCGCCGACGCTGCCGCCGGTACCGCCGCTGCCGCCGGTACCGACTGAGCCGCCGGTACCGACTGAGCCGCCGCTGCCACCTGTGCCGCCGTGGCCGACTGAGCCGACGCCGACTGAGCCGGCTCCGAACGAACCGACGGTGCCGTCGTGGCCGGTCCAGCCGACACCGCCGGGCGGAAATCCGAGTCTGCCGTCTCTTCCGCCGTGGGGAACGCAACCCCCTGGCTCGGGCATGCCGGATCAGCCGGGAGGCGGTCAGCCCTATCCGCCGGGTAGTGGCCAGCCGTACCAGCCGGGTAATGGTCAGCCGTACCAGCCGGGTAATGGTCAGCCGTTCCCGCCTGGAAGTGGGCAGCAGTACCCCCCGGGTAACGGTCAGCCGTTCCCCGGTAGCGGTCAGCCGTACCCCGGCAACGGTCAGCCGTACGCGCCTGGAAGTGGTCACCCGTACCCACCCGGTAACGGTCAGCCGTACGTGCCGGGCAATGGTCACCCTCCGGGCAATGGCCAGCTCTACCCTCCGGTGAGCGGAAACCCGGCCCTCGACCAATCCGGTTGGCAGCAGCCGGGTACCGGTAATCCGCAGGGTGGTGCGCCGATGTATCCGCCGCCCGCGATGCCGCCTGCCGGCGGGCAGGGCGATACCCGCAGGCCTTATCGGCCGGAGTATCAGCCGCCGACCGAGCACATCGTGCTGCTCGTCCGTCCGTACGGCGGTGGCGTGCTGGCCGAGTTCGATCCGCGGTCCGGTTCGTTGCGGCCCGCGGCGCCGGGACAACTCGGCGCCGACGGCCTGTACGCCGATCTCGGTGGGGTGACGGTGATCTTCTATCGGCTCGCCGATCGGCTGATGGTGCAGGTCGGTGCACAGCCGATCGAGCTCACCTGGGCCGCGCACGTGGGCTGGGAGCGTTCACGGCAGCGGATGACGCGGTTCACGGTCGCGGTCGACGGCAGGCCGATGGGTGAGCTGATCTACCGTTCGCTGCCGCCGGAGCTGGACCTCGGCCTGCTGATCCGTAACGTGGTTGCCGATCCGGCGGGCCGGATGACAATCTTCAGCGACCGAGTCTGATGCGATCGGAGAGGTTTCGAAGGTGAGTGACGATCCGATCGAACTGAGCGATCCGGATGTGGTGATCGACGCGGCGACCGGCAGGTTGTCGTATCGGGGTGAGCCCTACAGCGGCGCGGTGACCCAGACCCGCCCCGACGGCACCTGGCGCGAGTACTGGAGCTACGACGACGGCGACCGCGACGGTGACTGGACGGGCTGGTACCCCGACGGCACCATGCGCTACAACGGCGAGTTCTACCGCAACCGGCCCGTGGGCACCTGGCAGGAGTGGTATCCCGACGGCGCCCGCCGCCTGGAGGACGTCTACGACATCGAGGGCACGCTGCTCACCCACTCGGTCTGGAACCAGGCGGGTGAGGCGATCGAATTCGAGGACGAGCGCACCCGCAAGGACATCGCGGCCGACGCGGTGCCCGCGGACGATCCCGCGTTCCGCTGGGACGACGAGGAAGGCCGCATGTACTACGGCGACGAGCCGTTCACCGGCAGGCAGTTCCGTCGCCCGGCACCGAGCAGCCCCATCACCGACCTGGCCGGCTACACCGACGGCTACCCCGACGGTCCGACGCGCGGCTGGTACCTCGACGGCACCCCGCGCTACACCGGCGAGTACGCCGATCGGCACGAGGTGGGCCGCTGGTGCACGTGGTTCCCCACCGGGAATCGCAAGGAAGAAACCGTTTTCGCCCCCGGCGGCGCGTTGCTCACCCGGACCGTGTGGGACGAGGCAGGCACCGTGACGGCGCGGTACGGCGAGAACCAGGACTAGGCAACAGGAGTGCGCAGTGGCTGACGAGCTGGCCGGGGATCCCGATGTCGGATTCACCCTCACCACGGTGGTGGCCGACGACGACGGGATCACGGATCGGGCCGCCGCCCTGAGTCATCGCATCGCGAAAACGCTGGCGGCGCTGGGTCCGCCGGGCTGGACCAAGGTCGAGGCTTCCTTCGCGCTGACGGCGGCGGCCGAGGTGTCGATGGTCGTGTTCCACGATGAGCAGGAGCGTTTCGCCCGGGTGTTCCCGAGCCCGGAACTGCTGGATCTGCTGCGTGAGCACCGGCACCTCTCCGCGTCGATGGGCGACGGGCCGTGGTGGCGCTACCTGCTCACCCTGAGCAACGCGGGCCGGATGAACGTCGAATACGACTACGGCGACGACCCGTTCCCGGACGACCAGCTCTTCCCGCCGACGGTGTACCGCACCGACATCGAGATCTATCCGCGCGACCGGCTGCCGATCTGGCTGGCCGCCTACATCGGTCACGGCAACCGGCAGATCCGCACGCCGCTGGCCGCGGCCGAGCAGGCGCGCGCCGATACCGCGGCGGGCCGCACCGCCATCGGGTCGGCGCCGGACGTGGAATTCCCGCCGCTCGATCTCCTGGCCCGCCGGTGGGCGCTGATCGCCGCCGCGTTCGTGGCGATCGGCTCCAAGTGGGGCCCGCGGGTGACACCGGCCTTCCACGTCTTCGAGGGCTCGAAACACAGCGGCTCCACCCTGTGTCTGCTCCCGGGCGATCGTGCGGTGCTCTCCGGCGGGGTGTGGGACGCACCGGAACTCGACGCCGTCTACAACAAAGACCTCCCGATGCCGCAGTTCTTCCTCGGGGCGCCCGATTGGGTCGCCGAGCCGGTGATCAACCGCCGCGCCGAGAACGGTCTGCTGAGTTTCTGCTATTGGTGGGAGGGCGGCCGCTGGTATCGGGGCGCGTCGGCCGGCGCCGATGCGCTGACGTCCGCCGTCCCCGGGATGTGGGACACCAGGACCGTTGTCGACGTGCTGACCGGCTTGCTCGGCGCGAAAGCGGGTCAGGCGCAGAAGGAAGCGGTCCCCGGCCTGGTCGAGGCCGCCGAGCGTGGGGCCGTGGCCAGGGAGGCGTTCACCCGCGTCTTTCCCGACGATGTCTACAACGTCGATTCCGCCTGGTTCCAGCTGAATCTCGCCGGTTCGGCGGGCACCCACACCGTCGGCCTGGCGACCTGACGTACGGCGTCGTGCTGTTGCGTGGGTGTGGCAGTTGTGGTGTGCTCGCTAACCGACGGGCTGGGCGCGACGGCCCGCGAGTCGGAGGGAACCGGGAATGGCCAACGAGCACGCCAAGGCACAGATGGCGGACATCCTCGAGACTGTCCAGACCCAGATGCGTGCGATCGCGCAGGTCCAGCAGGACCGCGCCAAGATCATCGCCAGCGCCACCGTGCGCAAACGGGTGACGGTGACGGTCAACGCCGACTACAAGGTCATCGAGACGAAGTTCACCCCCGACATCGACGACCTCACCTACACCGAGATCGCCAAGGCCGTGACCGAGGCCGCGCAGCAGGCCTCGGTCGAGGTGGCCCGCAAGACGCAGGCGCTGATGGCGCCGATCCAGAGCGAACGCGCCCGCCTGCCGAAGATCACCGAATTGGTCGACGACATGGACGGTTTCGCGATTCCGCAGCCGGTGGAAGCCTCGCTGGAGCCGCCCAACTCGCCGGAGCGGGAACGACTCTCGACCGACGAAGAAGACGGATCCCGTGATCCGTCGCGGCCCGCTACCGACGCGGGCTGGTGATCGCGATGGTCGGAGATGGTCGAACCATCGCCACCAGTGAGATCGCTGCTGTACATGCGTAATTCATGTGACAGACCGTAGAATCGTTAGCAAGCCGTGCGAATCGGCGGTGTCGTGGTAGCGGTGCCAGGCGGGGCGCGAGGCGACACCGGTACGGACAGGGAGGGTCGACTTCATGACGGGACCATCGGCGCAGGATCAGTGGGCGGGGCTGCGTTCGGCAGCCTCGGACGGATCGCTGATGCTCGAGCCGTCGGCGCTGCCGAACCTGGTCGAAGCCGCCAACAACGCGCGCTACTGGGTCAACTCGGTGAAATCCCAGGTGGACATGGTCTCGAACCTGCCCGAGTTCTCCTCGCTGGAGTCGGGCAAACAGCTGTCGAAGCAGTTCGAAGGGAAGGCCGGTCAGCTGCAGACCGTGCTCGGCAAGCACGAGACGGTACTCGACAATGTCGCCAATACCTTTCTCGACGCGGCCCGGCATTACAAGGGCGCCGAGGACGGCAGCAAGGTGGATCTGGACGCGCTGCGCACCAAGATCGAGCAGGGTAGAAGCGCAGGCATGGCCAAGACGCCGCTGCCGCCCACGGTCGTCCAGTTTCCGGCGGTGGCGACCGCGGTCAACCTGCCGAAGATCCTGTCCGACGGCAAAACCTTCGATCCGGCCGGAATGAAGGCGGAGGGCCCCGGCGGCTACAACTACAACGAACTTCAGGCGATCATGAATTCCCTGTCGACGGTTCCCGGGAATCTGGCTCACACCGCGTTGTATTGGGGCAGATTGGCAGGCTGGCTCAAAACGGGTTTCGACGACCTGAACGCCAAAGTCGAAGCGAGCAAGAAGAGCTGGACCAGCCCGGGCGGCGCCACGCGCGCCATGTCGGCGATGTCGGCCTATCACGAGGCCAACGGACTGCTGGTCGATCAGACCAAACAGGTGGCCGCAGCACTCGATTACACCGTCGGCTGGATCAACGCCACCTCCAAGGGGCTGGCGACCGCGCTCATGTTGCCCCGGTGCTACTCCGATCCCAACGGCTCGCAGGCACAGGCCGACAAGGAGGCTTGCGCGAAGAACGGCCGCCAGGTCATGTGGAACACCTACGTTCCCGGACTCAACAGCACCACGAGCCACATTCCCACGCTGCCCGATCCGACCGCGCCGTCCTCCGGGGACGGAACCGGCAACGGGAACGGAAACGGCAACGGGAACGGAAATGGGAACGGCTCCGGAAACGGCAGCGGGAGCGGCTCCGGTTCGGGGAGCGGATCGGGTTCGGGCGACACCTCCGCCGCGTTCAAGAAGGCCATGGCGGAGCTGCAGGAACAGAAGTCCGGTAGCCAGCTGGGCAATGGCAGCGGGGATACCACGGGCAACGGCTCGCCGGGGTCGACCGGTTCGACGGGATCGACGGGGTCGTCCTCGACCGATCAGCTGACCTCGGCCCTGCAATCCGGTCTCGAACAGGCCAGTTCCGCCGCGCAGTCGGCCGTGGAACAGGCGACCTCGGCCGCGGAACAGAGTGCCCTGGCGGGTATTCCGAGCTCCGCGGCGCTCGGTTCCCTGCAGGACCAGGCCAAGAAGGCGCTCAGCGCGGCGAGCAAGGGCGGCGGTGGCGGCGGTGGCTCGGGTTCCGGCGGTGGTGGCGCCGGTGCGGGCGCCGCGCCGCTGTCGCCCAGCCTGGACAGCGCGTCCAAGCTGTTCCCGCGTGCTTCGGCCACCACAGGGATGGAGGGCTTCCGCACGGGCGTCGCGTCGTCGGCGGCCGGTTCGCCGATGGGTGGTATGCCGATGTCGCCGATGGGTGGGGCCGGCGGTGGTCAGGGCCAGCAGAAGGAACACAAGCGGGCCGACTACCTCGACTCGACGACCCACTTGGACGAAGCGCTCGGTGACGCGCCGATCGTCGCGAGGCCGGTGGTGGAACAGTGACGCCCACCTGGGAATTCACCGGCGACGAGTTCGATGCGCTGTGGGCAGGCATCGACGAGGAGTACATGCCGGACCCGTTCATCCACAGCAGTGAGCCGAGCACCTCCGATGCGGCGGAGTTCACGCTGAAGCACAACTGGATGACGATCAAGCAGCGCTGGGGGCACGAGCTCGACGACATCATCGACGTGCTCACCCATCCCGATATCCGGCTGATCGTGCGCGGCTACGGCGGCGGCGAGCGACTTACCGATCCCGCGTTCTCGGTGCGCATGCTCGCGGCGCGCAAGGGCGACGTGGGCTATCTGGTGCGCCAGCGTCCCGGCCGCACCCTGTACCACGCTGAGGGATTCGTGATCACCCGCCATGATGCGCTGTCTCTCGGTGACGTCGTCGCAGGCCACCTGCCCCCGGCGGAAGCGGGGCGCGGCCAGGAGATCCGCCTCGACGAACCGGCCGACGACCAGCTCGACCACTCCTACGGCCGCTCGCTGGTTCAGCACTACGACGACGATGCCGCGGTGCGGACGCTGACCTTTCAGCAGGCGCCGCTCGACCGCGACGGTTTCATCGACATCGAGCAGGGCTGGTCGCGATTCGGTCCGCGCGGCATCGTGCGCTTGCGGCTGGGCTGGCGCGACCTGACCGACGACGGTCGCTACGTGCTGGTGCCCGGCACGCCGCGGGTGGCGGTCGGTGCCGATCGCAGGCGGGTGGTGTCGCTGATCAACACTCAGATCGCCGAAGTTGTCAGAGCCATCAGGGACGATCGGGCGTAATGATGCCGGGCCAGACGGAAGGGGGAGTCGTGGACGAGTTTCCGACCGAGTTCAGCGCGTCGTCGGTGACGGGCGCGATCGTGGTGCGTACCACCGAGCAGGGGCTGCCGGTGGGGATCACGGTGGATCGCGAACAGGTCCGCCGCGACCCCGCCGAGCTGGCCGCCGAGATCCTGCGGTTGTGCCAGAAGTCGGCCAAGCGGGCGGGTCTGGCACGGCGTAATCAGCTGGCGGAGGCGGGGTTCGACCCGGCGCTGCTGGCGGCGACGGGACTGCCCACCGAGACCGAGGTCGCGGCGGCGGAGATCGTCGAGGAGCAGGAATACGACACCGAGCCGGACAGCTGGCTGCGGTCGGTCTAGCGAGCGAAGAGGGGAGGACAAGGCGATGGTCGAGACCATGGACGAGCTGATCGCGAAAGTGCAGGGTCAGCTCTATCGGTTGCAGGATCTGGCCGATGCCACCAATGGCATCCGGGCGCAGGAAGTTTCGCCCGACGGCGCGGTGACGGTGACGGTCGACGGTGCGGGCGCGCTGGTCGGGCTCGAGTTCAGCGCGGCGATCGCCAAGTTGTCACCGGCGGATTTCGAGCGGGTGCTGGTACAGACCGCGCAGGCCGCCGCGCACCGCGCCTTCGGTGAGCGAGCCGAGCTGGTAACGGCGTACAACCGGGCCGGTACGTGAGATTCAACTGATCTTCACCGCAGATTTGTGTGGTGTCAGGGCCGGACGGGTAGATAAAGTAACGAAACACCATGGGCTGTTTCGAGATTGGACGATAGCCATGAACCATGTTGCGGTAGTTCCGGACGCAGTTCGTGCGTACGCGGGTGCCTCGGCCACGATGGCGGCGGGGGTCGCCCAGGCAGGCGCGGTCGACCAGGTCGCCACGATGGCCGCCGCGGTGCCCGTGTTCGGCCTGATCGGCCAGGAATTCCTGATGTCGTTCGCGTACGCGCAGGCCAACCACCTCACCTCGGTGGCCCAGCTGGCCGCGGTGCACGCGGGTACCGCGTTGACCGCCACCCAGGCCGCCGCTACCTATGAGGGCGCCGACGGCGCGTCCAAGCTGGGTATCTCGGCGGTCGATCAGTAGCGATGACGTATCCAGGGGGAGATTCGGCCGGCGTGGCAGCGTCGGTCGATCCGACTGTGCTCGAGGTGCTGCGCGGTAGTTCGTTTGCGCCGATGCTCGATCAGCCGGTGAGCCAGGTGCTCGGCTCGATGGGGTTGCCGCAGCTGCCGCAGCTGCCCGAGTTCATCCAGCTGCCGGAAATGCCCGCGCTGCCGACGATCGATCTGACGGCGCTGATGCAGCCACTCACCGAGCTGGCCTCCGCGTTCGGCACCGGTGCGCTCGGCAGTACCGGCGCGACCTCGGGCACCGGTACGTCGAGCAATCCCGCTGAGGCACTGACGAATATCTCCTCGGTGCTCGAGACCGTGATGTCGCTCGGCTCGACCGCGCTACAGACGGTGATGCAGCTGTGGCAGAGCGCCGCGGCGACGGAGGCGACCACCAAGGCGACCGCGGCGCAGTCCGACGGCGCCAAGCTCGCCACCCAGAGCACCCAGGAGAAGGCGGTGCTCGCCCAGGCGGCGGGCAATGTCGCGGTCGGCGGCGCGAAGCTGGCCGCGGTGATCGCCCGGTACTCGGCCACCCTGGCGCTCGCTCCGCTCTACGTGCTCACACCGGGTGGTCAGGCGGTGCTGATCGCGGCGACCATGGAGGCGATGGCGGAGGGTCTGGCGATCACGGCCGAGACCAAGGCCGAGATGGTGGCGCGCAGCGGCGAGATGGTGCAGGCGGGTGAGAAGGTCGAGGTGACCAACGCGCCGTCCGGCGTCGACGCGGGCAGCGAGTCGCTGAGCCAGCTGATGAGCCTGATCACGCCGTTGATCAGTACCGCGAGCACCGCGGTCTCCTCGCTCGGTTCGCTTGCCGAACAGGTGAGTTCGCTGTCGACCAGTACCACCGGCTCGACGACCACCGGTACCGAGATCTCCGCGACCGGTGAGGAATCCGCCGAGGAGCTGGCCGCCGCGAGTGGCGGTGGCGGCGGAGGCGGTGCGATCGGTGGGGTCGGTGCGATCGGCGGCGTCGGGTCGTCGTCGTCACCACTGAGTCCGTGGCAGGGCGGTCGCGCCAGTGGTCTGTCCACTGTGGGTGCCACCGGTACGGTCGGCGGCGCGGGCGGCACCACCTCCGGCGGCGCGAACACGACCACGGCATCGGCAGGCGGCTCGTCGCCGGGAATGATGCCGATGGGCGGTGCCGGCGCGGGCATGCCGATGGCGCGCGCGGTGGAGGGCGGCGGCAACGAGGCCGTGCACTCGCAGCTGGTCACCGGTAACCACGGCGACGAAGTCGTCGGCCAGATCGCGGGGGTGGCGACCCCGGTCGTCGGCGCCGCCGAACCGGTGGTCACCGATGCTCCGCCGGACAAAGAACTCTCACTGTGACGCGGCACGACCATGACAGGAGTGGCAGATGAGTAACACCTTCGAATTCGATTCGGCCGCGGCGAGCAAAGCCGCGGCAGCGCTGGACGGCATCGCCGACCGGCTCACCACCGAACTGACCGCCGTGGCACCGGCGCTGCACGTGGCACCGGCCGGTACCGAGGAGGTGTCGGTGCGCGCCGCGAACACGGCCAACGGCGTCGCCGACGACTACCTGACCGGCGCCGAGGCGGGTGCGCACGAGATGAACAAGCTCGCCGCCACCTTGCGCGCGCAGGTGAGCGAGTTCGACCAGATGGAAACCGACAACACCAGCGGCTTCAACGGATAATGATCGAACCACCGCAGCCCGGCTTCACCGGAGTGGTGTGGGAGGCGCGCGAGCCGGACAAGCTCGCCACCGACCTCACCGCCGGTGCCGGACCGATGCCGATGGCCGACGCGGCCGCCGCCTGGACGCGGCTCGCTGCGGCCTTCGGCGCGGCCGTGCTCGACTACGAGCAGGTGCTGCAGACCTTGCGTGGTTCCTGGAAGTCCGGGAGCAGCGAGCTCGTGTGGGAACGGATCTCGACGCTGCGCGAGTGGTTGCTCGAGACCGCGGCGGCCGCGACCGCCAACGCGGCCAGGATGCAAGCCCAGGTCCTCGCCTACGAGGTGGCGGCCATCGCCATGCCCAATACCGCCGACATCGCCGCGATCACGGCGATGCAGCAGGCACTGGAACAGGTCGGCGCCGCCCTCGGTGCGCCGATCAAGGCCATCGCGGCGCAGACCGACGCCGATGCCGACATGGCCAAAGCCGTTGCCTCCCGGGTGATGCGCAGCTACGAGGCGGCCACCGAACCGCTGGCGACGCCGTGGTTGCACGCGCCGCCACCGCCGATCGCCCCGGAAGCCGCGCTCACCGGCGAGAAGTCGGGTCAGAGCGCGTCGCCGACGCCGAGCGCCGGGGCGATGCCCGGGATCGGCGCGATCGGCCTCGGCGCGCTGCCGTCGATGCCGACTCCGGTCCAGACTGCTTACCGTGCACCGACTTTCGTTCAGTCAGCGACCACGGTCGGAACCACGGCACAGACTGCGCCGGTCACCACCGCCCCGGCCGGGCAGTCGGCGCCGCTCGTCCCCGGCGCGATGGCGCAAGGCGGCGGCCAGGACTCGGCTGCCCGCTTCCCGCGCGCGGGCCTGGCCTACGAGGAGTCCGACCAGCTGGTCGCCGAAGGCGAGATCCAGGCCGCGCCCGCGGTGCTCGGCGTCGCCGAGCGCGCCGCCGCGCAGACCGGCGGCACCGCCACCGCGGAGGGACGGCCATGACCACGCTCACCAACGACGCGCTGCTCGCCGTCGCCGACCGGCTCGGTGTGCAGACCCTGCCGCTGGTGCTCGCCGTCGGCCCGCAGCAGGACACCTTCGACGCCTGGCGCGCGGCCCGCGACGCCGCGGTCACCGAACTCACGGCCACCGGTATCTTCGACAGCTACGGCGATGTCGAACCCGATTTGGCGGGCGCGCTGCACACCCTGGCCCAACCCGACGCCGAACTCGTCGCCCGTGGCTACGGTGACGACGGCAGGCGGCGAATCTGCCTGGCCCGCCGTGGTTCCGGTCACGCCAGCGCGGTACGCACCGGCGAGACCTTCGAGATCGCCACCGATGCCATCGACGGATCCGACCGCGAACTCGCCCGCCTGCTACTGGCCGCGCTGCCGACCTGCGCGCCCGCCGAGGTAGCGCCGGTGAGCGTCGCTGCCGACGACCTGGCGGCGCGCCTCGACGCGGCCGGCACAACTTCCCAGTACGTGGACGCGATGTATGCGCTCGGTATCGACGCGCACCAGGCGACCGTGCTCGGCGCGGCCTTCGGCACCTGCCATGGCTACACCGAGATCGTCGCCGTAGTCCACCACGACGGGCTGACCACCCGAGCCCCTGGCGCGGTCGCGGTGTACGACACCGCGCGCGGCCGGATCGTCGTAGCGCCGATGACGGCGCCCGACGGGCAGGTGTGGTCGACCATCACGCCGGGCACCGATCACCGCCTCACGCAGGCGATCGGTGCGCTCCTCGAGGGGCTTCCCGGTGGGGGGTGGCGGCCAGATTAAGCCATCTCTCGTTTCAACCATCAAGTAGGAAAGGTTCGGCACATGCCCCCTCAGGGACCAGTAGGTGTAGAAGCAGGCGGCGTAGACGGCGTCGTCTCCAAGCTCGAAAGCAGCATCGGCAACCTCCGCACGTCGGTCGGCCAGATCGATGACGCCGCCCAGGCCGTGCTCCGCGGCTGGAAGGGTGACGCCTCCGACGAGTTCGTGAAGGTCGCCCAGGCCTGGCACGACGAGTCCGATGCACTGAACAAGAAGTTCGACCGGCTCACCGAAGCGGTCAGCTCCGGCAAGTCCACCCTGGTGAACATGGACGGCCAAGGCCTGTCCGGTGGCGGTTCCACCGGCGGTGGCGGCGGCTACACCAACCTCTGACCGCGATTCAGACACGAACAGGAACTGAGCTATGACCATTCTTTATGATCCCGCGGCGATGAACGAGCTGTTCAGCGACCTGCAGACCTACGGCGGGAAGATGAAGGGCGAAATCGACGAACTCGAGGGCGCCGCTTCGGATTTCCGCAACAACCTGCAGGGTGACCAGGCGATCTCGACCTTCGACACCGCGCACAAGAACGTCACCACCGAGCTGACCGACACGCTCGACAAGCTCGACAAGCTCGCCGCTCAGGTCGAGTCCGCGCTGAACCGCGCGCTCGAGGCCGACGGCAAGGTCGGCGACGGTTTCGCTGATTTCTAGGAGCTGAGTTATTGGAGCGCTGGTGCGCTCGAGCGCGGCCCCTGAGGGGCCACCCGAAAAACGGGGCGGGACTCGTGCCTTCGGCACTTTGTCCCGCCCCGTTTTTCGGGCGGCCGGGCCGCTACGCCCGCTGCGCGGGCGGGGGCCTCCTCGAGGTCGGCCCGTGGGGGTTGGGTTGTGCGGGTCGGGCTCGTACGGGGTGGACCCGTGCGAGGTCGGCCCGTATGGGGTTCGGTTGTGTTGGTGCTGGGTTCGTACGTAGTGCGGTTTTCCCGAACTGGGTGTGAAGTCGGGCGATTCTCAGCGGGCCGCGAGTGATTCGCCGATGTAGTGCATTTCGTCGGGGGTGGTCACCATCGACACCGTCGCGCTGCCGGTGCTGGTTCGGACCGTGATCCGGTTCGGGGCGTACGGGTCCTGGATGAGGGTCACGTCGGGCGGCAGCGCGTCCGGATCACGTTCGGTGGTGCGGATTTCGACGAAGGTCGCACCGCCCAGGTGGGTGGTCGGCGCGATGCCGTCGAACACCAGGACGGTGGTGGTCGGATACGGCGCCGCGGGGACGGGTGGCGGGCCGGGGGGCGCCTGTGGGGTCGCGCCCGCGGCGCGTGGCGCGATCGACAGCAGCTGGGGGGTAGCCAGATTGGCGACCATCGACTGCCACGCCTGCGGGCGCGTGGTGTGCACGACGGCGTGCGCGCCGAGCGCGGTGGCCCGCAGGACCACCTGCTGAGCCAGGTCCAGGTTCCCGATCACGTCGACATGGCGTGTGCCCGCGCCGATCAGCGGGACGGCGATGCCCTGGCCGCGTTCGTCGGCGCCGATCAGCTGGCCGCAGCCGGTCGTCGGCACGGCGATGTCGGTGAGTGCGGTGAGGGTGCCTCGGTAGCCGTCCCGGCCACCGAGGGCGTCGGCGGCGCCGATGGGCAAGGTGTCGAGCAGGATTCGCCGCTGGCTGCCGGGGAGCTCGCGCAGCCCGGCGATCGGCGCCTTGTCGTAGGGCTCCACCGAATCGAAGCGGACCACGGCGTTGAGCACGACGGTCCCCGCCTTGTCGTCCGCCCGGCCGATCCGGCCCGCGCCGGGGTGCAGGCGCAGGGTGACGGTGGTCGACAACGTGGGCAGCGACCAGATCTCGGCCAGCCCGTTGGTGCCGATCATCGGTGCGGTGAGCTGGTAGTGGGTGAGGTGCCTGCCGTACTCGGATTCCAGGCCGTGCGCCGACTCGGTCAGCCGCAGCGGATCGAAGCCGTAGGACAGTTCGCGCAGCGCGCTGTTCATCTCGGTCGCGGTGAGCACCGCGGTGTCGATGCCCTGGGTGGCCAGCCGATTCGCGACCCGGCGGGTGGCGATGATCATGGTGCGCAGCGCACCGGTCGCACCGCCGCCGCGCTTGTCCACCGCGGTCGCGTTGGCCACGGGGTCCAGGCGCAGCACGAGCCAGCAGGTGCGGTGCGCGATGGCGGGCAGCGGGCCGAGAATCCGGTTGTACAGCTGTGCGGCCGCACCGGTGCCCGCGGTGCGCGCGCCGGTGGAGATCACATCGATGCTCACCAGGCCCACATCGAATTGCTCGAGGCAGCGCGCCACTTCGGTGAGCGGCAGCAGCTGGTCGGCACTGAGCGAGCCGCGACGCAGGAGAGTGAGGGTGTCCGGCGGCGGGTCGATCCGCAGCATGGTGAGCAGCAGGTCGCCGTCCCAGCGCACCCCGCAACCGCCGCCCTCCGGCAGCGGTACGTCGAACGCGGGCGCCCGATCGAGGGTGTCTGCGCGGCCGCGCAGGCGACGGGCCAACCAGTCGCCGATGCGGACCGCCGGGGGCCGTCGCCGGATCGGCACGAGCCCGATCAACAGCACGACCGCGGCGCCGCCGATCGCGCCGTAGACCGAATCCGTCGTCGCCAGCACGATCCAGGCCACGATCGCCGCGAGTATCGCGGTCGGCACACACGCACGCAGCGGGTACATCCGGAACAACCAGAATTCCGGGTCACGCAGGGTGTCGTAGACGTGTGCGCTGCCGGTTTGCCCGGCGTTCATACTGTTGTTCAAAGCCGTTGTCCCCGCTTGGCGTACGTCGAATCATGGTGAAGGACAAGTTCCGGATTTACGGTACCGTGTCCGACGAGATGGTGATCAACTCAGCAATGGAGTCCCTGTGCCGGCACAGCTGACAACCAAAGCCCAGGTCAACGGTTATCGCTTTCTGCTACGCAGGCTCGATCATGCCCTGGTCCGCCGTGACGTGCGCATGTTGCACGATCCGATGAAGTCGCAGAGCCGGTCGCTGATGGTCGGCGCGGTCCTCGGTCTGATCATCGTGGCAGGGGCGGCCATCCTCGGCTTTCTGAAACCACAGGGCGCGATCGGCGACGCGCTGATCGTCACCGGGAAGCAGAGCGGCGCCATGTATGTGGTCGTCGAGGCGAAAGAGGGCGAGAAGACCCTCCACCCGGTGCTCAATCTGGCCTCGGCCCGGCTCATCGCCGGCGACGCGCAAGCCCCGAAATCGGTGAAGGACGACAAGCTCGGTTCGATGCCACGTGGTCCGCTGCTCGGCATTCCCGGCGCCCCGGCGGCCATGCCGGGGTCCAAGCAGGGGTCGAGCTCGAATTGGACGCTGTGCGAGACCACCCCGCTCTCGGCCGCGGGGAGCGCGTCCGGCGCGGGCGGCGGCCTCACCACCGCCATCGTCGGCAAGCTCGAGACCGGCGACCGGATCGGCGCGGTCGGCGCCGACGACGCCATGCTGATGCGCCACAGCGACAAGACCTTCCTCCTGTACAAGGGCGCGAGGGCCGAGGTCGACCCGACCAACTCGGTGCTCGCCCGGACGCTCGGGCTGACCGGTCAGCAGGTCCGTCCGATCGGTAGCGCGGTGCTCGGCGCGACCACCCAGGCCCCGCCGCTCGCCGTGCCGACCATCGAGCGCGCGGGCGAACCCGGCCCCGGCAAACTGTCGAATGTGCCGATCGGCGGGATCATCTCGGTGACCGGCGTGGAGGCCGCGGGCAAGGAGACGATGTACGTGGTGCTCGCCGACGGCGTGCAGCGCGTCTCGGAGTTCACCGCCGACCTGCTGCGCAACGCCGATTCGCGGGGTATGCGCGAGATCGCCGAGCTGGCGCCGGATGTACTCGACCGGATGCCGATGCTGCACACCTTGCCGATCGACGCCTTTCCCGAACACAAGCCCCGGATCCTGTCCGCCGAGGACGCCCCCGTGGCGTGCGTGAACTGGGCCAAGGACCCCGGTGAGGCGACCGCGCAGGGCAAGTCGGTGGACGGGCCGACCGAACGCGCCACGGTGACGTTGCTCGCCGGAACGAAACTGCCGCTGGCCGGATCGGCCAAGCCGGTGACTCTCGCGACCGCCGACGGTTCGGGCAACCGAATGGATGCCGTGTACCTGGCGCCGAGCACCGGCGAATTCGTGCAGGTCACCGGCGTGGAGCCGGGGAGCTTGCGGCGTGAATCGCTGTTCTATGTGGCCGACAACGGGATTCGCTACGGCATCCCCGACGCCGCGACCGCCGCGGTACTCGGCCTCGGGGACAAGCCGAAGCTCGCACCGTGGTCGATCATCGGCCAGCTCGTCCCCGGCCCGACGCTGTCCGCGAAAGACGCACTGACCAGCTACGATTCGTTGCCCTCGGCCAGTAAGTAGCCGAAAAGAGCGGGGCCTGGCGCGCATTCGCACCGGGCCCCTTCGGCGTTCAGCCCAGGTTCGGGATCTGTCCGATATTGAGGGTGGCGACGATCCCGGCGAGCGCGGTCCGCATGTCCGGCTCCTCGATGCGCATCAGCACGTCGTCGTCGACCTCGGCCAGGTCGAGCCCGTCGGTATTGGCCAGCCGGAACTCGCGTTCCTCTTCCGCCGACTCGATCACATTGCGGATGAAGCGACCGTTGCCTGCCAGGTCCACACCGCGGCGCGGTTGTCCGCTCTGGTCGGTGCTCTCCAGGTTGTACAGGTAGTCGCAGGTCTCGATCAGGGTGGCCAGCGACTCCGGCGAGAGTTGGGAATCCCGGCTGCCGGCCACGATTTCGCCGATCTGCCCGAGTTCGGCGGCCGTGTAGGAGGGGAACTGCAGACGCTTGGCGAAACGCGAGGCCAAGCCGTCGTTGGCGGCGAGCAACCGGTCGATCTCGCCGTCGTACCCGGCGATGATCACCACGAGCCGATCGCGGTCGTTCTCCATACGCGCCAGCAACGTGTCCACGGCCTCGCGACCGAACGCGTCACCGCCCGAAAGTCCGGTCTGGATCAGCGTGTAGGCCTCGTCGATGAACAGCACGCCGTCCATCGCGCTGTCGATCAGCTTCTCGGACTTGATCGCCGTGCCGCCGAGGTTCTGGCTCACGAAGTCGACACGCTTGGCCTCGACCACCTTGTCGGTCTTCAACAGCCCGACACCGCAATAGATCTTGGCGACCACTCGCGCGATGGTGGTCTTACCGGTACCGGGCGGGCCGGTGAAGGCCAGGTGCTGGCCACGGGACTGACTCGACAGGCCCTTGCCCGCACGGATCTTGGCCAGCTGCGCCGAGGACTGCAGCTTGGCCACCTGGTTCTTCACCGAGGCCAGTCCGACCTGCTTGTCGAGCTGTGCGCGGGCCTCGGCGAGCACGGTCTTCGCCCGGTCCTCCGCGGCGGCTTCGTTCATCGAGGCCAGCGTCGGCGCCGAGCCGGAATCCCACTTGTCGGTGCGCGCGTCGATCACCTCGCGGCTGGTGACCACGATCCGGAAGGTGCGGTCGCGCATGGCGGTCGTGTTGGCGGCGAAATCGGGCAGCTGCGAGTAGACCTGCTCGAACAGCTTCTGGGCCTCGGCCTCGTTGCCCGATTCCCGCAGGCACAGGCCACGGTTGTACATGGCGGTGAACTTGGCCGACGGAATCGGACCCGCCTCAGCCTGTTCCATCCGCCGGATCGCCTCGCCGAACAATCCCAGCTGCGCGCACGCGGTGCCCACCATCACATTCGCGCCGGTGGCCAGATAGGGGTCTTTCCAGCTTTCCGAGCCGGCCAGCACGGTCATCACGTCCGACCAGCGCTGCGTGTTGTAGTGCAGGATGCCGCGGATGTAGGAGCTGATCCGATCGTCGATCTGCTTGTCGGGGTCGTCGGCGCGACCGCCGCGCAACCTCGCCAGTTCGTCGAGCACCTGCTCGGCTTGGTCGTAGTCGGTGTCGGCGATCAGCTGCGATGCCCAGGCCAGCCAGATCTCGGTGAGCCCGGCCAGCGGGTAGTCGATGTAGAGCCCGGGCAGGAACCGGCCGGCCATGGCGCGCGGGGCGAGGCCGATCCTGCGCTGCTCGCGACCGAGTGAATCAAGGCTGGTCCGGTGCAGATTGAACAGCACCTCCTTGGTCACCTCGCCGGCGGCCGCGCGGCCCAGCCACGCGTCGCACATCGACGAATCCCATTCCGTCGCGCGCTGGAAGGCCAGCTTCGCGTACTCCTCGTCGCGCGCGGACTCCTGACCGTCGATGGACAGACCGAGCGAGAGGACGCCCGCGTCGAAGGCGCGCTGAGCCTGGCGAATGTCTGGCATGTGGTGTCGGACCCCGAAATCTTCCTCTGATGGACAGCTGGTGTTCAATCCGGCGGTAGGACTTCGATCGCGCCGGTTTGCCCTGTCCGTTAGATTAGGTAACGCTGCCGTGTGGTCGCAACGGAAGTAGTCAGCTACGACTGAGAGTTCATCACTGGTGTCGACGTTGTTAGGCAATGAGCCCGAACTATGCCGAGTTTCAGTGATCGGGGGTGATACGCAGCTCGACATAGGTCTGCCCGCCACGGTGCCGATCGCCGGATTCATCGGTGATCTGGTGGCGCTGATCCGTTCGCGGGATCCGCGCCTGCCCGACGGCGACGAGGACTCCGCTCCGATCCGCGCCCAGCACTGGACGCTGGCGCGACTCGGGCAGGACCCCCTCGCGCCGAGCCGCACGCTCACCGAGGCCGAGGTCTACGACGGTGAGCTGCTGGTGCTGAGCCCGGTGACCCGCAGGGAGTCGCCCGCGCTGTTCGACGACGTCATCGACGCCGTATCCCGGCTCACCGCAGGCGAGTTCCGCGGTTGGTCCGGATCGGCGGCCCGCTGGGCCGGGCTCGTGCTGGCGACCGTCTCGATCATCGCCGCACTCGCGCTGCTGATCGTCTCGCGCACCCACACCGATCCGCTCGCCCCGGCGTTCGCGCTGCTCGGTACCGGGATCGCCGCGTCGGCGGCGGCCGGAATCGCCGCGCGGAAATTCACGGATTCGATTACCGCGAACTGGCTTTCGCTGGACGCGCTGCTGCTGTTGTTCGGCGGTGGTGCGCTGGTGGTGCCGGGCGTGCTCGGTGCGGGCAGCCTGTTGCTCGGCAGCGTGATGCTCCTGGTCGCCGCGGTGATCGGGTATCGGGTCACCGGAATCGGAGCCGGATTGTTCGCCGCCGCGATCACGCTCAGCGTGTTCGGCGCGGTGTCGGGTGTGATCTACCTGATCTGGCATCCGGGGCTGGCCAAGCTGTTCGCCGGGGTGCTCGTGGCGGCGGTGATGCTGCTGTCGTCGGTGCCACGGCTGGCCGCGGTGACGGCACGGCTGCCTATTCCGCCGGTGCCCACGGCGGGCGGGGCGATCGATCCCGCCGATCACGAACAGCGCCCCACCATCGAGGGCGTCGGCGCGGTCGGCGCGATCGCGCTGCCTTCGGCGGCCGGGCTCGGCGAACGTGCCCGGGTCGCGAATCAGATCCAGACCGGCCTCGTCGTCGCCTGCGCGCTCGCCGCGCTGATCGGTGCCGTGGGCGCGGCCGACCCGTTCGGCTCGTTCCACTCCGGCGGCGTCGCGCTCGCGGCGGTCGCGGGGATCGTGCTGTGTCTGCGCGGTCGCTCCTACGCTGACCTGGTGCAGGCCGCCACGCTGATCATCGCGGGCGCGCTCACTCTGTTCGCGTTGCTCACGGGCCTCGGCCTCGGCCACGAATCGCTCGAATTCGTCGCGGTGGCACTGCTGTTGGCGACCGCGGGTGCTGTGATCGGGTTCGGCGTCATCGGACCCCATGTCGAAGTGACACCGGTGACGCGGCGGATGATCGAGATCTTCGAGTACCTGTTGATCATCACGATGATCCCGCTCGCACTGTGGGTGATGGATGTGTACTCGACCGCCCGCAACATATGACCGGCGCAGCCATGCGGCGCGCGCTGCTGCGGCTCACCTGTGCGGCGACCGTGCTCGGCACGGTCGCCGGATTCCCGGCGCCCGCGGGCGCCATCGCTCCGCCGCGCATCGATCCGGGCGCGCTCGACGCCGCGCTGGCGCTGAGTGGTAGGCCGGCTCCACTCGAGGCGACCGAACAGCGCGAACTGTGTGCCGAACCGGTGCTGCGCGGCAACGCCCCGGTCGAACCGCCGATGTCGCAGCAGGTCCTCGATCTGCCCTCGGCCTGGCAGTTCAGCCGGGGGGCCGGGCAGAAGGTGGCCGTGATCGATACCGGCGTCAACCGGCATCCGCGCCTGCCCGCGCTGCAAGCGGGCGGCGACTACGTGAGCGATACCGACGGCACCGTCGACTGCGACGGCCACGGCACACTGGTGGCGGGCATCATCGCCGCCCGGCCCTCACCCGACGACGCGTTCGTCGGGGTCGCCCCGGACGCGGAGATCCTGGCCATCCGCCAGCTCAGCCTCGCCTATGACCGCAAGGACAGGGCCGGTTCGGTCAAGGAGGACGGTGCGCTGCGCAGCGACGGCTACGGCAGTGTGCTCACCCTCGCCGGTGCGGTCGTGCGCGCGGTGGACATGGGCGCCACCGTGATCAACATCTCCGAGGTGGCCTGCACCGCAGCCGGTTCCAATACCGCCGACGGCGCGCTCGGCGCCGCCGTGAAGTACGCCTACGACCGCAACGTGGTGGTCGTGGCGGCGGCGGGCAATGTGGAGCAGGGCGGGCCGTGCCAGAACCAGAACGAGGGGTCCGGCTGGAGTTCGGTGACCACTGTCCCGTCCCCGGCGTGGTTCACCCCGTACGTGCTGTCGGTCGGTTCGGTCGACGCCGACGGCCAGCCCTCGGCGCTGTCGCTGCGCGGGCCGTGGGTCGGGGCCGCCGCGATCGGCCGCAACATCGTGTCGCTGGACAGCAAGCCCGGTGGCACCGGGCTGGTCGACGGCGTGCAGACGATGGAGGGTGTGCAGCCGGTCGACGGAACCAGTTTCGCCGCACCGTATGTCGCGGGGTTGGCCGCGCTGATCCGGTCGCGCTTTCCGGACCTGTCCGCCCAGCAGGTGATCGAACGGATCACCCGCACCGCGCACGCACCGGGGCGCGGCCGTGACGACGCCATCGGCGCCGGTCTGATCGACCCGCTCGCGGCGCTCACCGCACCGTTGTCCGCCGAGCCGCCCAGCAGGGGCGCCGACATCGGCCATCCGATCGCCGAACCCTACGTGGCGCCGGAACCGGATTCCCGCCCGCGCCAGGTCGCGATCGCCGGATCGCTGTTGCTGTTGGCCGCCTTGGGAATCGGCGCCGCGTTCGGGTTCCCGTTCCGCCGCCGCGGTGTTGACCTCAATCAGGAATTCGAGGAGTAGAGGGTTCGATGGCAACCGAAGGTTTCGTCCGTCGCCCCCGGATCGCGCCGCCGCGCGCACCGGGTGGTGAAGTAGCGCTCACCCCGCCGCCGGAGATCCAGCGCGCCATCCCGTCGCCGCTGATGATGAAGCTGATGCCCGTCATCATGGTGGTGGCGGTGGTCGGCATGATCGCGATGATGGTCACGATGGGCCGCAATCTGCTGGCCAATCCGATGATGATGATGTTCCCGATGATGATGCTCATGTCGATGGTCGGCATGATGGCGGGCATGCGCGGCGGTGGTCCCAAGCGCGCCGTCGAGCTCAACGAGGAACGCAAGGACTACTTCCGGTATCTCGACCAGGTGCGCAAGGACGTGCGCACCACCGGCACCAAACAGCTCGAGACGCTCGGCTGGAGTCATCCCGAACCCGCCGATCTGCCCTCGCTGATCGGGAGCAGGCGGATGTGGGAGCGCCGTCCCAACGACCCCGACTTCGGGCATGTGCGGGTCGGCGTCGGCAGCCACCGCCTCGCCACCAAGCTGGCCAGGCCCGAAACCGGCCCACTCGAAGACCTCGAACCGGTGTCCACGGTGGCGCTGCGCCGTTTCGTCCGCACGCATTCGGTGGTGCACGAACTGCCGACCGCGGTCTCGCTGCGGGCCTTCCCCGCCATCAATATCGGTGGCGACCTCGACGAGGGCCGCGAGCTGGTGCGGGCCATGCTGATGGAACTGACCACCTTCCACGGGCCGGACAATCTCGTCGTCGCCATCGTCTGCGCCGATCCCGATACGCACTGGGCCTGGGCGAAATGGCTTCCGCACGTGCAGCATCCGTCGGTGCGCGACGGACTGGGCTCGGCGCGGATGATGTACACCTCGCTGGGCGAGCTCGAATCGGCGTTGCAGACCGAGCTGATGGAACGCGGCCGGTTCATGCGCAATCCGCAGCCCACCCAGGGCCGGTTGCACCTGGTGGTGGTGATCGATGACGGCTACATCAGCGGTAACGAGCGCACCATCAGCGAATCCGGCCTCGACTCGGTGACCGTGCTCGATCTGACCGCGCCGGAGAACGGACTCGCGGCGCGCCGCGGCCTGCAACTGGTCGTCGCCGACGGCGCGGTGTCGGCGCGCAGTGCCGCCGGGGTGGAACGGTTCGCCACGGCCGACGAGGTCAGCTCGGCCGAGGCGGCGGCCTTCGCGCGCTCACTCGCCCGCTATCGGCTCGCGACGGCCGCGCAGATCGTCAGCCTGGGGGAGGGCACCACCAGCGACCCCGGCCTGATGGCCCTGCTGCGCATTCCCGATGCCGCCCAGATCGACCCGGCCAGGGTGTGGCGACCGCGAACCGCGCGGGAACGCCTGCGGGTGCCGATCGGTATCACCCCGGACGGCACGCCGGTCGAGATCGACATCAAGGAGTCGGCCGAGAACGGCATG
Source organism: Nocardia sp. NPDC056541 (assembly GCF_042794235.1). Classification (NCBI taxonomy): domain Bacteria; kingdom Bacillati; phylum Actinomycetota; class Actinomycetes; order Mycobacteriales; family Nocardiaceae; genus Nocardia; species Nocardia sp. NPDC056541. Next base: position 63,396 of record NZ_JBHTUD010000015.1, on the reverse strand, counting down.
GGCCCGCACGGCCTGTGCATCGGCGCCACGGGCTCGGGCAAGTCGGAGTTCCTTCGTACGCTGGTACTTTCGCTGGTCACCACGCATTCGCCGGATGCCCTCAACCTGGTGCTCGTCGACTTCAAGGGTGGCGCGACGTTCCTCGGCCTCGACTCGCTGCCGCACGTCGCGGCCGTGATCACCAACCTCGAGGACGAGCTCTCGCTGGTCGACCGCATGAAGGACGCGCTCGCCGGTGAGATGAACCGCCGCCAGGAACTGCTGCGCTCGGCGGGCAACTACGCCAACGTCACCGACTACGAGAAGGCAAGGGCGGCAGGCGTTCCGCTCGACCCGCTACCCGCGCTGTTCGTGGTGGTCGACGAGTTCTCCGAATTGCTCTCGCAGAAACCGGATTTCGCCGAACTGTTCGTGATGATCGGCCGTCTCGGTCGCTCGCTGCACGTGCATCTGCTGCTGGCCTCGCAGCGCCTGGAGGAGAACAAGCTGCGCGGCCTGGAATCGCACCTGTCCTACCGGATCGGTCTGCGCACCTTCTCGGCCAACGAATCGCGCGCGGTACTCGGCATCACCGACGCCTACCACCTGCCCAGCGTGCCCGGCGCGGGCTACCTGAAAAGCGATGCCTCCGAACCGCTTCGGTTCAACGCCAGTTACGTCTCGGGTTCCTATGTCGCGCCGGTCGGCACGGTCATCGACGACGACGGCGCGCCGGTCGGCGGGCAACGGCCCGTGGTGTTCACCGCGGCCCCCGTCGAAGCCGCCGAGCTCGAGCCGGAACACGAGGAGACCGACCCGATCCTGCGCGGTCGGCCGGAACTCCCACCACCGCCCCCGCCCGGTGGTCAGAGCGCCGAGGAGGGTATCCCGGATTCGTTGCTCGACGTGGTGGTCAAGCGGCTGACCGGGCACGGCAGGCCCGCCCACGAAGTGTGGCTGCCACCGCTGGAGGAATCGCCGACCGCCGACATGTTGCTGCCCGACCCCGACTGGCGATCGCCGGTGAACCGGCACGGTCAGCTGTGGATGCCGATCGGTGTCATCGACAAGCCCTACGAGCAGCGCCGCGACGTGCTCACCATCAATCTCGCGGGCGCACAGGGCAATGTCGCGGTGGTCGGTGGCCCGCAGTCGGGCAAGTCGACCACCTTGCGCACGATCATCCTGGCCGCGGCCGCCACGCACACGCCCGAGCAGGTGCAGTTCTACTGCCTCGACTTCGGTGGCGGCAGCATGGCCGGTCTGGTCGGGATCCCGCACGTCGGTTCGGTTGCCGGTCGTCTCGACGGCGATCGGGTCCGGCGCACCATCGCCGAGCTCACCACCCTCATGCGGCAGCGCGAGGAACGATTCGCCGAGCTCGGCATCGAATCCATGGCCGAGTTCCGCCGGCGCAAGTTCTCCGCGCTCGAGGCGCGACAGATCAACGGGACCACCGCCGCACCGGGCGACCTGCTCGCAGCCGACCAGTTCGGTGACGTGTTCCTGGTGATCGACGGCTGGGGCGCCATCCGCGAGGAATTCGACATCCTCGAACCGCTGATCAATGCCATTGCCACCCAGGGTCTTTCCTTCGGCGTCCACCTGATGATCGGCGCCTCGCGCTGGGCCGAGATCCGGCCGGTGGTCAAGGACCAGGTCGGTACCAGGCTGGAGCTGCGCCTGGGCGACCCCGGTGACTCGGAGATGAATCGCCGCACCGCGCACCAGGTTCCGGTCGGCAGGCCGGGCCGGGGTCTCACCCGCGAACAGTTGCACATGCTGATCGCGTTGCCCCGCCTGGATTCGGACTCCGATCCGTCCACGGTCGCCGACGGTGTCACCAGGGCTCGCGAAGAGCTCATCGCACTGTATCCGGGACGCCGTGCCCCGCAGGTGCGCATGCTGCCGCTGAGCTTCCCGCGCGACGAGGTCGTCGCCACCGCCAAGGGGCAGGGCGTCAAGCTCGACCGCAGCAAGGTCGTCGTCGGTCTCGGCGAGTCCGAATTGCAGCCGCTGGTACTGGATTTCGGTCTCGAACCGCACTTCATGGCCTTCGCGGACGTGGAATGCGGCAAGACCACGCTGCTGCGCAACATCGTGATGAGCATCGCCGAACAGTCCGACGCGTCCGAGGCGCGGGTCATCCTGATCGACTACCGGCGCACCATGCTCGGTGTGCTCGAGGGCGATCAGCTGGCCGGATACTCGACCTCGTCACAGACCTGTGGGCCGATGATCGCCGAGGTGGCGGGCTATCTGGCCAAGCGAATTCCCGGTTCCGACATCACCCAGCAGCAACTGCGTGAACGCAGCTGGTGGTCCGGCCCGGAGATCTATGTCGTCGTCGACGACTACGACATGGTGGTCACCGGATCGGTCAACCCCTTCGCCCCGCTGCTCGAATACCTGCCGCAGGCACGCGATATCGGCCTGCACCTGGTCGTCACCCGCCGCATCGGTGGCGCGTCGCGTGCGCTGTACGACCCGGTGCTCGGCGCGATGAAGAACCTGTCGGTGCAGACGCTGATCATGAGCGGTTCCCGGGACGAGGGAAAGCTGATCGGCGATGTCCGCCCGAGCAAGATGCCGCCCGGCCGAGGCACGCTGGTCTCCCGCAGCCAGGGCATCGAACTCGTGCACATCGCCGACCTGCCACCGCTGTAACCGCGCACTCAGCCGGGGAAGTGATCCATCAGCGGCAGTGCCGGGACGGAACGCCGGTGCGCCGGGCGGCGGACCGGTGAACCGCACCAGCTGTCGGTGCGGCGTTCGAACAGCGCGCAGGACGGGCCCCTCGCCAGTGGGTCGGCGATGCGGGCCAGGGTGAAGCCGGCGCGGCGGTAGTAGTCGTGCAGGTGGCGGTTGGCGGTCCAGGCATCGAGGCGGACCCAGTCCCGGTGCTTCTGGTCGGCCAGCCGGGCGGCGTGGGCGAGCATCCGGTGCCCCACCTGCAGACCCGCGAACCGCAGGTCGACGATCATGAAGTGCACGATCACCGACTCGGCCAGCTCCCACGTCGACCACAGGCCGGGATCGGCTCGCTGGTTGACCGTGATCGTCCCGGCGGGCTCACTGTCGACCTCCGCGATCCACGTCTCACCGCGATCCAGCGCCCGCCCGACCGCCCCGGCGAAGATCTCGATCGGTCGACCGCGTCCCGCCACTGTCCACTGATCCGACCCGCGTGCCGTCAGCCACGACGTGCGCTGCACGCGCAGGCGGCAGATCAGCGGCAGGTCGCCCAGGGTGGCCGGGCGCAGGCGCACCGTCATGGCAGCGCGACGGCCAACCCGGGTGCGATGCCCAACGTGCGGGCGATGACGTCGGTGCCCGTGTTGTCGCCGAGCTGATAGGCCAGCTGGTTGCGGCCCGCCAGGGAACGGTGGCGGGTGGCGCGGGTGACGCGTTCATGGTTGGCGCCGATGCGCAGATGGTCGAGCAGGACGGTGCCGGTGGCGACGCCGAGCACTGCCGCTTCTTCGGCGGTGGCGGCGCGCGCCAGCACGGTGTCGCGGTGGGCGGTCTCGCCGTAGCCGCGATCGGCCAGACGGCGGGTGGTGCCCTCGGGGATGTCGTGTGGCGAGTCGATGCCCGCGGCTTCGGCGAGGTCGCGGGGGTAGAAACTCACCTCCCACGACCACGGTTCGTTGTCCAGGTACTGCACCACCGTGCGCGCGAGCACCCAGGAATCGGCGGCGACACCGAGCCAGCGCGCGACTTCGGTGTTCGCGGGTTCCATCCTGGTGCTGAATTGCTTGGACGGTTCCCGGTTGGCCGCGCGCGCGATCTCCTCGAAGATGTCGTGTGCCGACCTGGGCCGATCGCGCCGGATGTGGTCGGTGACCACCGACTCCAGGACCTCCTGGTTGCGCACGATGGTGCCGCGGGAAGTTGCTGTGTAGACGAGATTTTCGGCGACGAGCACCTGAATCGCGTTGCGCGAGGTGGTGATCGAGACCTGCATCTGATCGGCGAGCTCGGAGTGGCTGGGTAACCGGTCGCCCGGTTTCCATGTGCCCGCGTGGATCTCCTCACGGAGGAGGTTCGCGATCCGGAGATAGGTCGGACCGTCCGCCATCATGCTCCTCGGTAGGTCGTGCAGGTAACGAAGTGTACTCGTATCGGTTACCTACGGCCGAGTAATGCTTGACAGAAAGCTTGCGAGGTTTATTGTAATGAACGTCCTGATCCGGTGCTCTGCGGCGATGACGGCGAGGCAACGTGGCTGGTTCGGAGAGTTCTACAGTTGTAATGGCTTTCCCCGACACAGTGCGGAGTGTCGATACCGCCGGGCTCCCGGCAGCTACCGGTCTGTTACCCCTCTCCGACATTCTCGTCCGGGCGTGTCGCGGACATCGGGTGGTCGGCGGACCGCTGCTGTGGTTCGCGCGTGATCTGGCCGTGCTGCACGAGAAACGGATCGTCGGGCGCGGGGGGCGAGTCGACACCGATCCGGTGGTCCTGCGCGAAATCGACTGCCGGCGTAGTGAACTGGTGCTGGCGATCGACGACTGGGTTTTGCGGGCCATCCCGCAGCACCGCCTCGGCGCCACGCTGCACACGGAGACCGTCGGCTCGGTCATCGACCGCATGGCCGAGGCTTCCGTGCGAGCGCACCACGCACTGATGACGCTGGCGGCCAACGACGAAATGCTGCACTGCGCGTGGCACCACCTGGCCGAACTGGCCGACGCCTACGACGATCTGGTGCGTGACGTACTGGCCGGGCGCAGGCGGCTGCCCGAGTGGTGAGCTAGCCCTTCGACCGCACACCACGCCCCGCGGGGCGTGGTGTGCCGTGTGTGTCAGCCGAGGCGGTGGTGGTGGACGCCGAACTCGTCGGCCACCGTCGCCGCCAGTTCCACGTACGCGCGCTTGGTGGTCTTGTGCAAGCGGTGCAGGTCGATCTCGGCGCCCTCGGAGAGGTGCTCGTCGAACGGGATGATGTGAACGGCGCGGCAGCGGGACAGGAAGTACTCGCGCAGCTGCTGGACACCGACGTTCGGTGAGCCCTCGCGCGGGAGGTTGATCACGACCACCGCGTTGCGGACCAGATGGTCGTGGCCGTGCAGGGACAGCCAGTCCAGGGTCGCGGCGGCGCTGCGGGCGCCGTCGATGGCGGCCGAGGAGATGAGCACGAGCGAATGGGCGAGGTCGAGGACGCCGCTCATCGCCGAGTGCATCAGACCGGTGCCGCAGTCGGTGAGGATGATGTTGTAGAAGCGCTGCAGGATGCGGGCCACGGCCCGGTATTCCTCGTCGTTGAACGCCTCCGACGCAGCCGGATCGCGCTCGCTGGCAAGGACTTCCAGGCGACTCGAGCCCTGGGAGGTGTGCCTGCGGACATCGGAGTAGCGCTGGATCGCCGGGTCGAGCAGCAGGTCGCGCACGGTCGAGCGGGTCTGGATGGCGACGCGCTGCGACAGGGTGCCGAAGTCGGGGTTGGCGTCGACGGCGATCACTCGGTCGCCGCGGATCGAGGCGAAGATCGAGCCGAGACCGGTGGTGGTGGTGGTCTTGCCGACGCCGCCCTTCAGTGAGAGGACCGCGATGCGGTAGTCGCCGCGCACAGGCTGGCGGATACGGGCCACGAGTTCCTGCAGACGCAGCTCCTCGGCGGACATCCCCGGGTTGATCGCACCGCCGGACACGTGATGCACGGCCTTGCGCCAACCACTGCCGGGAGCCTTCTTGGCGCGCTTGACCGGGACGTCGTCGAGCGAGGGCTGGTAGCCCTGTGGCTGTGCGCCCCAACCCGGTTGGCCGTAGGGCTGCTGGTGGCCCTGCTGGTAGTTGCCCGGCTGCTGGTACTGCTGCGGCGCGTTCGGCTGCTGGTACTGCTGGGCCGGTGTGCCGTCGGGCTGGTACTGCGGGCCGGGCCCGTTGGGCTGGTTGTACTGCTGCGCGGGCGTGCCGTCGGGCTGGTACTGCTGACCGGGGCCTTGCGGCTGCTGGTACTGCTGTGCCGACGTGCCGTCGGGCTGGTACTGCTGTGCCGACGTGCCGTCGGGCTGGTACTGCGGAACGGGCGTGCCGTCGGACTGGTACTGCGGCACGGGCGTGCCGTCGGGCTGGTACTGCGGGGCCGGACCGTTCGGCGGGAACTGTTGCTGCGCCCCCTGATTCGGCTGCTGATAGTGCGGAGCGGGGGAGCCGTCCGGCCGATACTGCTGCACGGGGGCGCCGTCGGGCTGCTGCGCGGGTGCGGCATCGGGCCGATACTGCGGTGCCGCGCCGTCGGGCCGCTGGGCGACGCCGTCGGGACCGTACGTGGGCAGACCGTCGGGCTGCTGGTGCTGGGCCGGGGTGCCGTCGGGGCGGGGATACGGCGACGCGGTGTCGGCCGCCTGCACGAATTCACCCGAGCGATACCCGGTCTGCGCGGCGCGTGCTTGTTCCGCGGGGTTCGTGCCACCCTGCCGATTCGCCTGCCCGTGCTCACCCGGCGCACTGCCTTGTAGCCGTGGATCATCGGACCGGTACACCTCGGTCCGCCCATCCGGCGCATGCGTCGGCGCGACCGGTGTCGGGTCACCGGGGACCGAGTTGTACTGCGTCGCGGGGTAAGCCGACGGCGGCACGCGCTCGCCCGATGCGTACGGCGACCGCTGCTCGGTAGCCGGCGGCTGTTGCGGAGCTACGGACTCGGCGGAGCTGTACGGCGACCCGTGTCGAGACGCGACTGCGTCCTCGTCGGGCGCGGACCGCCCGTCGGCCGAGTGGCGCGCACCGGTTGTCGGCGATTCGGTGGCCTCCGCGGCGGTCGTCGCCGGGGATGGTTCGGCCACCTCGGCCGCTGCGCGACGAGGCGGTGTGGCCTGCTCGGCTTCCTGGAACGACGACGGCAGACGAGGTTCCACATCGGCGGACTGCGCGACCTCGCTGGGCGCGGGTGTCGACAGTGTGTCTGTGGCGTGCTGTTCGACCTCGTCCCGTGCGGTGACCGGCGATGGCGCATGGTCTGCCTGCCCGACCGCCTGGTCGGCGCCGATCGGCTGCGGTTCGGCGGCGAGCGGCCGGGATTCGGCGGTGGTCGGCTGCGGCGGGACGGTCAGGCGCGGTGGGGCCTGGGTCGGACGCGCGGGCGGGTCCGGCAGCGGAGGGGGCGGGGGAAGGTCGGGGCGCTGCTGGTTCGGGCCGAGCGGGGTGAAGCCGGTCGACGGTGGCGCGGGCGTCCGGGTCGGGAGCGCGTTCGCGGCGTGGTCCACGGCCTCGCTGGTCGGCGCGGGTATTGCCGGGCCCGTGTGTGTGGGCACGCTGGTGGGCGACGGCGGGAGCGGAGGGGGTGTGCCGGTGGATGTCGGCGCGTGATCTGCCGGTGGCTGACTTGCCGACCACGGAGCCGCTGTCGACGCCTGACCGCCTGCCCACGGCGCCGGATCCGCGGCCGAGGGCCCCGGAACCGACGACGGACCGTTGGTGTCCGGTCGCGGTGCCGGATCCGCCGACGACAACGGCGGGTTGACCGGGGGAGTCAGCGGGTTCGGGGCGGCCTGCCACCCGGCGTTCGGCTGTGGCCACCCGGCGTTCGGCTGTGCGGGCGCGGCCTGCTGGTATTGCGACGCGTCGCGGCCGGTCTGGGGTGCGGGCTGCTCGTAGGTGGGCTGCGGACGCGGTTGCTCGTCGCGGCGGGGCTGCTGGTGGGACGGGCCGGGGATCAGCGGGTCGGCGGGCTGCTGCGGGGTGGACCAGCCGGAACCGGACTGGTGGGTCGGCTCGGCGGGGCGGCGCTGTTCGGCGGCCTCGCCCGGACGTGGGGTGGCTGCCTCTTCCTCGGATTCGCGATCCTTGCGGCGGCGCCTGCCCTTTTCCTTGCGCGGCGCGTCGTCACCGCGCCCGCCCATGAAGCGGCGGCGTTTGGGTGCGTCGTCGATCTCGTCGTCCTGGGGCAGGTTCTCGACCGGAGCCTCGTAACCGACCTGTGTGACGTCGCTCTCCGACAGCCACGGCGGCAGCATGGGGAGGCTGTCGTTGTTGCGGCTCACCGGCACGCCTCGCTCACCAGGGTCCCCCGATCTGATCGACCCACTTCTCCGACGCCGGTGAGTTTACGCGACAACCCCCACGGCGTGGTGGCCGCCCGGTGGCTAGACACCGTGCTCAGGGCGGCGCGCGCGCAGGCCTCCCGATTGTGCGGCACGGTGCCCGGTCAGGGTGTACGGTTCGGGGCATTTTTGCCTCTGGCCGCCCGGCCCGGTAAGCTTGAGCGGCGGTGCACCTATGCGCCGACTGTTCGCATGCATGTCGACAGGCTCTTGGTCGACGCTACACACGCGGACGGCCATCAAACTCAGGTTGAGCGTAACCGGGATCGCGGAGGATATGGCGAAGAAAGACGGGGCCATCGAGGTCGAGGGTCGAGTTGTCGAGCCGCTGCCCAATGCGATGTTCCGGATCGAGCTCGAGAACGGTCACAAGGTTCTCGCGCACATCAGCGGAAAGATGCGGCAGCACTACATTCGTATCCTTCCGGAAGACCGCGTGGTCGTCGAGCTGTCGCCGTACGACCTCTCACGCGGCCGGATTGTCTACCGCTACAAGTGATGCCTGACGGCGTCGCGAGCCTCACCGGCGCGCGGCGTCGCACAGTGTCCCGGCAACGGGACGCACACCAGACTTCCCCGGTCCTCTGGCTGGGGAAAAACTGTGTTCACACCACCTGTGTGGACCAATACAAGATTGGACTGACGTGAAGGTTAATCCGAGCGTCAAGAAGATCTGCGAGAAGTGCAAGGTGATCCGCCGTCATGGTCGGGTCATGGTGATCTGCGACAACCTGCGCCACAAGCAGCGTCAGGGCTGATACAGCCTCACCACCGGGCACCGATCGTCTGATCGGACTGACCGAAAGAAGCACTCCCAGTTCCAGCACGCACGTACTTGTGCGCGCCATCCACCGGCACGGAGGCCGGTGCCCCCACCTTTGTGAAGACGGGGGGACGGACGGGGAGCAGACCTCCGCAACCATTAAGGAACCTGCCACATGGCACGTCTGATGGGCGTTGATCTCCCGCGCGAAAAGCGCATGGAGATCGCGCTGACCTACATTTTCGGAATCGGGCGCACCCGCGCCACCCAGATCCTGGCCGAGACGGGCGTCAGCCCCGACCTGCGCTCCAAGGACCTGAACGACGACGACCTGGCGAAGCTCCGCGAGTACATCGAGGCTTCGGACTACAAGGTCGAAGGTGACCTGCGCCGCGAGGTTCAGGCCGATATTCGTCGCAAGATCGAGATCGGCTGCTACCAGGGCATCCGCCACCGTCGTGGCCTGCCCGTTCGTGGTCAGCGCACCAAGACCAACGCGCGTACGCGCAAGGGTCCGAAGAAGACCGTCGCCGGCAAGAAGAAGTAGGGATAGCGTATGCCTCCGAAGAGCCGGGCCGCTGGCCCGAAGAAGACTCAGAAGTCGCGTCGCCGGGATAAGAAGAACATCCCGCACGGCCACGCGCACATCAAGAGCACGTTCAACAACACCATCGTCTCGATCACCGACCCCGAGGGCAATGTCATCTCGTGGGCGTCGTCGGGTCACGTCGGTTTCAAGGGTTCGCGTAAGAGCACCCCGTTCGCCGCGCAGCTCGCTGCCGAGAACGCTGCCCGCAAGGCGCAGGAGAACGGCGTCAAGAAGGTCGACGTGTTCGTGAAGGGCCCGGGTTCGGGCCGCGAGACCGCGATCCGTTCGCTGCAGGCCGCCGGCCTGGAGGTCGGCTCGATCTCCGATGTCACTCCTCAGCCGCACAACGGCTGCCGTCCGCCCAAGCGGCGTCGCGTCTAATAGCGGGAAAGGAAAAAGCTCAAAATGGCACGTTATACAGGCCCCATCACCCGCAAGTCGCGTCGTCTGCGCGTCGACCTCGTCGGAGGCGACCAGGCGTTCGAGCGTCGTCCTTACCCGCCCGGCCAGCACGGCCGCGCGCGGATCAAGGAATCCGAGTACCTCATGCAGCTGCAGGAGAAGCAGAAGGCTCGCTTCTCGTACGGCGTCATGGAGAAGCAGTTCCGTCGTTACTACGAAGAGGCCAACCGCCTCAAGGGTAAGACCGGCGACAACCTGCTCCGTCTGCTCGAGTCGCGTCTGGACAACGTCGTGTACCGCGCCGGTCTGGCCCGTACCCGTCGTCAGGCCCGTCAGCTGGTCAGCCACGGTCACTTCATCGTCAACGGTGTCAAGGTGAACGTCCCCAGCTACCAGGTCTCCCAGTACGACATCATCGATGTCAAGGAGAAGTCGCTCCCGACGCTGCCGTTCCAGGTGGCTCGCGAGACCGTCGGCGACCGTCCGGTTCCCGGTTGGCTGCAGGTCGTCCCCGGCCGCCTGCGCATCCTGGTGCACCAGCTGCCCGAGCGCGCGCAGATCGATGTGCCGCTGCAGGAACAGCTCATCGTCGAGTACTACTCGAAGTAATCGCTTAACGGTGGGGGTCGCTACGCGGCGACCCCCGCAATCACTGACGAGGCATCAAATAGCGGATGCCCTGAACAGGAAGTAGATCCTCATGCTGATTTCCCAGCGTCCGACACTGACCGAAGAGGTTGTGGCGGAGAACCGCTCGAAGTTCACCATCGAACCCCTCGAGCCGGGCTTCGGTTACACCCTCGGCAACTCGCTGCGTCGTACCCTGCTGTCCTCCATCCCGGGGGCCGCGGTCACGAGCATCCGCATCGACGGCGTCCTGCACGAGTTCACCACCGTCCCCGGCGTGAAGGAAGATGTCACCGACATCATCCTGAACCTCAAGGGCCTGGTCGTGTCCTCCGAAGAGGACGAGCCGGTCACCATGTACGTGCGTAAGCAGGGCCCGGGCACCGTCACCGCCGGTGACATCGTTCCGCCTGCCGGCGTCATCGTGCACAACCCGGACATGCACATCGCCACCCTGAACGACAAGGGCAAGCTCGAGATCGAGCTCGTCGTCGAGCGGGGCCGCGGTTACGTGCCCGCCGTGCAGAACAAGGCGACCGGCGCGGAAATCGGCCGGATCCCGGTGGATTCGATCTACTCCCCGGTGCTCAAGGTGACCTACAAGGTCGAGGCCACCCGTGTCGAGCAGCGCACCGACTTCGACCGTCTCATCCTCGACGTGGAGACCAAGAACTCCATCACGGCTCGGGACGCGCTGGCTTCGGCCGGTAAGACCCTGGTCGAGCTCTTCGGCCTGGCCCGTGAGCTCAACGTCGAAGCCGAGGGCATCGAGATCGGCCCCAGCCCGGCCGAGGCAGATCACATCGCCTCGTTCGGTCTGCCGATCGAGGACCTGGACCTCACCGTCCGGTCCTACAACTGCCTCAAGCGCGAGGGTGTGCACACGGTGGGCGAGCTCGTTGCCCGCACCGAGTCGGACCTGCTCGACATCCGCAACTTCGGCCAGAAGTCCATCGACGAGGTGAAGGTCAAGCTGCACACGCTGGGCCTCTCGCTCAAGGACAGCCCGGCGTCGTTCGACCCGTCCTCCGTGGTGGGTTACGACGCGAGCACCGGAACGTGGAGCGACAGCGGCACGTTCAGTGATACCGACGGCGGCGAGCAGGACTACGCCGAAACCGAACAGCTTTAATACGCCCAGGAGAAACCCACAATGCCCAAGCCCAAGAAGGGCCGCCGGTTCGGCGGCTCGGCGTCGCACCAGAAGGCGATCTTCGCCAACCTGGCCACGGCGCTTTTCGAGCACGGTCGGATCACGACCACCGAGGCCAAGGCCAAGGCGGTGCGTCCCTACGCCGAGAAGATCATCACCAAGGCGAAGGGCGGCAGCCTTGCCGACCGTCGTGAGGTCATGAAGGACATCCGCAACAAGGACGTCGTGCACGTCCTGTTCGCGGACATCGGCCCCTCGTTCGAGGGTCGCGAGGGTGGCTACACCCGTATCACCAAGGCGCTGCCGCGCAAGGGTGACAACGCGCCGATGGCCATCATCGAACTCGTCCGCGAGAAGACCGTGACCAACGAGGCCGATCGGGCCCGTCGCGTCGCCGCTTCGCAGAAGACCGAAGAGGCCCCGGCCGCTGAGGTCGAGGAGACCGTCGCCGACGAGACCGAGGCTGACGCCCCGGCCGCCGACGAGGCCACCGAGGACAAGAAGGACGCCTGATTCTCAGGAGTTCTGCCGAGCCCGTCACCCTTCGTGGGTGGCGGGCTCGGTTCTTTTCCACGTGCGAATTCAGGAGGATGACATGACTCGGGTGCGGCTCGGGATCAGTTATGACGGCACCGATTTCACCGGCTGGGCACGGCAGCCGGGGTTGCGCACCGTGCAGGGCGTGCTGGAGGAGTCGCTGTCGAAGGTATTGCGTGAGCCGCTGCAGCTGACGGTCGCCGGCCGCACGGACGCGGGTGTGCACGCCGAGGGACAGGTCGCGCACTTCGACACCGAGGCCGAGTTCGACGCCGACAAGTTGCTGTACCGGATGGCCAAGTTCCTGCCCAAGGACGTGCGGATCACCGAAATCCGTACCGCTGTGCCCGAGTTCGACGCCCGCTTCTCCGCGATGCGCCGCCACTACGCCTACCGGCTCACCACCGCCCCCTACGGCGCCCAGCCGTTGCAGGCGCGCGGGGTGGTGCCGTGCAAGCCCGGCGTAGAACTCGAGGCCATGCGCGCCGCTTCACGAAACCTGTTGGGCCTGCACAACTTCGCCGCCTTCTGCCGACGTCGTGAGGGCGCGACCACCATCCGCGAACTCCAGCGCTTCGACTGGGAACGTGACGGCGACCTGCTCACCGCCTACGTGAGCGCCGATGCCTTCTGCTGGTCGATGGTCCGCAGCCTCGTCGGCGCCGTCCTCGCGGTCGGCGAGGGCCGCCGCGCCCCCGAATGGACTACGTCCCTGCTCGCCGAGACGGCACGTTCCAGCTCGGTGACGGTAGCTCCCGCCCACGGTTTGAGCCTCATCGCCGTCGACTATCCGGCCGACGCCGACCTCGCCGCGCGTAATGCCCAAACCCGGGAATCCAGAACTGTGCCGGTGCCAGAGGGCGGTTGCTGCGGCGATTAATAGCCGTATCCGTTCACCGAATTCTGTGACACCTGAACTGTCGAGTGGCGATCCGATATTTGTTCGAGACTTTCCCTAGTCGAAGAAAGTAAGGAAATTTTCTTGTCTCGGCCGCCGAGTTGTGGTGGCGGCGCTCACGTTATCGGTGTGGTAATCGGGGGCGATGCTAGATTTCCCAGACGATGGATACTTCCTCGGTCACCGCATTCGACGAGTGGCAGCGATCATGGCGGAGACACGAATGGCGTCAGCTGAATTCGGGGCGAGCGTGCGCCCTGTCGCGGTGGAATAGCGACGTCGGGCGATGACGTCGTTCGAAGGATTTCCCGAGATCTGCTCGACCGCGGAGATCGCGCCGCCGGATGCTTTCGCGCACTGGGAACAGCTGGTCGCCGGCGCGATCACCGAGGTGTCGATCGCGCCCACTGTGTCACGCGCGTTCGAGGGGCGGATCAGGTCGGCCGATTTCGGGGACATCTCTGTAGGCACCGTGGTGGCCGAGGGTCACGAATTGCGCCGCACGCGCAGGCATATCGCCAGGGCCGACGATTTCCACGTCATCGGTAGCGTGGTGCTCGCCGGCCACGCCCAGGTGGAGCACGCGGGCAACCGCGTCGAGCTGGCACCGGGCGCGATGATCTTCTACGACACCGCACAGCCGATTCGGTGGCGCTCGGAGGGCCTGATCGAGGATCTCACGATCCGGGTGCCCCGGCAGCAGGTCGTCGACTACCTGGGTATCCGTGCTGATCTGCTGCCTGCCGGGATGGTGATCGGGGAAGGGGGCGTCGGGTTGATGCTGGCCAGATTCTTCCGCCAGGTCGCCCAGCTGCACAGCACCGATCCGGCGTCGGCGGCGGTGCTCGCGAGCAGCGGTATCGACCTCCTCGGTGCGGCGGCCACCATCGCGGCGGGCGAGCGGCCCGGCCGGGCGCAGATCGCTGCGGTGAACGGGCAGCAGGTGCTGGACTATCTGCGCGCCCATTTCACCGACCCCGAACTGACGATCGAACGGATCGCGGACGGCTGCCGGGTGTCGCGGCGCACGCTCTATCGGGTGGTCGCGGAATTCGAGGGCGGGCTCGGGGCGGTCCTGCGCGGAATGCGGTTGGAGCGGGCGCGGGTGTTGCTCGTGGCGAGCGACTTCCGTTCGATCGCCGCGGTGGCGACCGCATCGGGATTCGCCACCGAGCGGCAGTTCTATCGTGCGTTCCACGCGGCGACGGGTATGACGCCGGGTGAGTACCGAGTAGTAGCTCGTTCCGGCGCCGATATCGGCTGACGATTGCCGTCAAGCCGGGTTAGGTGATGTGCCTCACATGGATGTTTCATATTGAAAGACCCGAGTCGGTTATCCGCTGGAATCGGCAGTGCTAGACGCATTTCCGATGTCGGCAAACCATCCCATTCGGAAACAGCTGATGGAAATTGGACGGTTGATCTGGCAGGCTCGGCCACGGGCGAGCCCGACGATTGTGCGACGCCAACTGTTTGCTGTTCGACTCGGATAGGAAGCGAGGTGGTTGGCATGGAGATCGCGCAGACGCGCGCCGGAGCACGCGAATCGTTTGCCGAATGGGAGTCGCTGCTGTCGGAGAGTTACGTCCCGCTGATGGCGGATCCGAGCGGTGACGGCACCTTCCACGGCCGCATCGAGCGCAGCAGTCACCCCGGCTTCGATCTGTCGACGGTCCGCGCGAGCGGCCAGCGCATCCGCCGCACCCCGCGCGGAATCGCGAAGACCGACGGTGAATTCCTCCTGGTCTCCATCCTGACCGAAGGTTCCGGACTGCTGCACCAAGACGATCGAGTCGCCTCGGTCCGCCCCGGCGACATGGTCTTCTACGACACCTCGCGCCCATACCACTGGGAGCTGGAGGGTCCGTGGGCGCAAGTCGTGGTGCAGACGCCACTCGAGGTCCTGCGTCAGCAGCTCGGCCCGGGTGGTGCCCCGTTGCCGACCGCGGTGACGGTCACCGCCGACAGCGCGGGTGGGGCGGTCGCCGGCTTCTTTCGCGATCTGGCCCGTATCCAGCAGAGCGCTCCCGGCCATGCGACTGTCCTGGCCGACAACGGGGTCAAACTGCTCGCCTCCGCGGTCCGGCTGGCCTCGGGGGAGATCCCGTCGGGTCAGCCCGCGCAGGCACTGTCCCGCGAGCAGGTGCTGTCCTTCATGCGGACCCGGTGCGCCGACCCTGGCCTGACCATCGACGACATCGCCCGTGCCTGTCTGGTGTCGCGTCGAACGCTGTACCGGCTCTTCGGTGATGTGGAAGACGGACTCAGCGCCGTGCTGCGGCGTATGCGGGTGGAATGCGCGCGCACCCTGCTCACCCGCGACCCCGGCCGGGCGACCGCGACGGTCGCGCTCGCGTCCGGCTTCGCCTCCGAGCGACACTTCTTCCGGGCCTTCCGGCTGGAGACGGGGATGACTCCCGGCGAATTCCGCATGCTCGCGTCGAGCGCGCTGTCTATCTGATACCGCGTGTTCTCACGCGATATTCGGTAGACCTTCGGCGAAACTCATCGCAATCGGCGGATTGGCACAGACCGTCAGTCGGCTGGCACGGGATGACAGTTTGTGTGGCGCCATTCTGCGAGAGAGTGAATTGAACACTCTTCACTGGTTGAGCGACAAGGGGGCACGATGAGTCGGGTACGCGTGGCAGCGGTGCAAGCCGAGCCGAAGTGGTTGAATCTGTCTGCCGGAGTCGAACAGACAATCGAATACATCGCGTCGGCCGAACGCGGCGGCGCGCAAGTGATTGCTTTTCCGGAGACATTCCTGCCCGGATTCCCGTGGTGGATGTGGCTCAATTCGGTCGATTGGGGCGAGGAATTCCTGGCCAGGTATCTGGCCAACGCGCTGACCGCCGACGGCCCCGAACTGCGCGCCATCGCCTACGCCGCCCGGCGCACGGGCGTGCACGTCTCGATCGGCTTCGCCGAGCGGGCCGGGCACGAGGTCTTCATGTCCCAGGCGCTGATCGATGCCGACGGCACCATCGCTGTCGCTCGCAAGGCGGAACCCACCGGGCTCGAGCGCACTGTCTTCAATGCCGCACCCGGTGGGGGACCGCTGGTTCGTGACACCGTGCACGGCCGGATCGGCGTACTCGGCGGCGCCGATCATCTCCGTGCCGACCTGCGTGGACAGATGCACGATCAGCGCGAGCAGCTCCACGTCGCCGCGTGGTCGGGCTTCACCGTGTACTACGGGGAGGGCAAGGAATGGGGGCCCGATCTCAATACCGCCGCCAGTGTTCGCTACGCGATGGACGGATCGACCCATGTCATCGCGCCCGTCGCGGTCGTGCCGGTGGCAGGCTGGGAGGTCGTCGACGCGCGGATGCCGGAGCGGCGCCTGCTGCGTGGCGGTGGCGGGGTCTCGCGGATCTTCGGGCCCGGCGGACTCGAACTCGCCGCACCGCTGGCCGAAGGTGACGAGGGACTGCTCTACGCCGATCTAGATCTCGGCCGCACCGTGCGCCCGGCCGCCGCGGCCGCGCCCCGCGGTGAGCGCCTGCCGCTCCGGGGACCGAGCGGTCGGATCGTGCGGCGTGAGCCGGTGCGCGTCGGCCTCACGGGGGCCTGAGACGACGGCCGCGAACCACAGTGCGACGAAGCCGGGGGTCATCGCAGCGGCACCGAGACATCGGCGCCCGCTTCACGGGTCAGCCGGGCGTTCACCTTGGCCAGTGCGGGCGTCGGGACGAATCCGCCCGCCAGCAACGCCTCACCCTGCCGGAACCAGGGCGCCTGGGCGAGCAGGCCGCTAGGCGCGTAGCCGAAGTAGGTGCCGAGTTCCTCCAGGTCGGAGGGGGAGGTCATTTTCATCAAGGCGAGGTTGTCGCACTGAGAGATGATGCCGGGGTGCACCTTTGACGGCCGCTGTGTCGACAGCAGCAACCACAGGCCGAATTTGCGCCCCTCAGCGGCGATCTGGATCAACCGCTCGCGCACCGCGACGGCCACCGGCGATTCGAGTCGGGGTGAGGCGAGGTTGTGCGCTTCGTCGATCACCAGCAGAACCGGGCGGCGTTCCTCGCGTTTGGCCCACAGATCGTCGAGCAGCGACAGGGCGACGACGAGTTGCTGTGCGGGCGTGGAGAATCCGCCGAGATCCAGGACTGTCACATCGGGGCGATCGGCGACGATCTCGGTGACCGCTTGGTCGGCTCCCGCCCAGACCTCCCAGTCGAGCAGCCCCAGATTCTCCACGCGCATCGCGAGCCGGCGGCGAGCCGTGTTCTCGACGGCGCGCAGGTTGTCCAGGACATCGTGGATTTCGCCGGACATCGCCGACGCCAGATGGATCAGTTCGTTGAACTCCTCCCTGTCGGCCACCGGATCCAGCTGCAGCACAGCGGCCTTCGAGGTCAAGGGCATGTCGATGAACTTCGCCCGCAGGCGGCCGGGTGGTTCGGATTTCGGTCGCAGGACGCGGATGTCGCGCTCGCGCAGGGCCTGCGCGGTGGGGCCGGTGGCGCCGGGGATCACCTCGCCGATGCGGACGAAATCGGAATTCGGGTCGAAGATGACGATCGGCAGCGCGGTGTACGCGATCAGCTGCTCGAGGACCACGCCGAGAGCGTAGGTCTTGCCGGAACCGCTCTGTCCACACCAGAACGTATGCCGGTTGAAACGGGTGGGGAGCAGTCGAGCGGGGCCGCCGGGCGCCGACAGACTCACGCCGACCTCGAGCTCGGCGCCGGTGATGTGGTGGAGCGCGGTGACGGTGTCGCGATCGGCGGGGCCGATCTCCCCGCCGTCGAACGCGTGACTGGCTCTGGTGTCGATCCCGTCATCGGTGAGTTCGCCGATCAACCTGCCCCGCAACCCGACGGGCACGGTCGCCGTGCGCTCCTCGACCAGCCCGAGCTGCCTGCGCCCCGCGCAACTGACCACGATCAGGGATCCGGCGGGGAAGGGGCTGGCCGCGGCGTTCTCGACGACGAACGAGCGGCCGTCCTCGGAGCGCACGGACAGGACGGCGGATTCGGCAGACATGGACGTGTCCTCCCGGTGGCGCGTCGACGAGCATCCTGCTGGCAACCACCAGTAAACACGGCCCGGTCACGTCTTCCGGTACACCGCGCGCACGTGTGTCGGGTGCTGTCCGCGGCCCTCGTACCGGAGCGTGCTGAAAGAGGCTTGCGCAGGGAGGTTTTACCTGGTCAAGACCGAATGTAAGTACATTTGCAATTGCATTCGAGGCGCGGAGCGGGGGTATTCTTCTGGGCGATGCCGCACGACGGCAGCATCTGATTCTCGTTTCCGGAGGTCGCCTGTGGCGAACGAAACGACGACGCTGGAGTTCTCGGCGCAGACACCGCGCAGTGCGGAGTTCGAGCAGTGGGAGGCGTTGATGACGAAGACGTATTTCCCACTCGCGCTCGATCCCACATTGGACGCGCCCACGTTCGGCAGGCTCACCAGCAGTGCCTTGCCCGGTGTCGCCGACTTCTCGCTGACCGCGCTCGCGGGTGGGAATCAGGAATTCCGGCGCACCAAGACGCATGTGGCGTGTGCCGACGAGGAATACCTGCTTGTCAGCATTCAGGTCGCCGGTCATGCCCGGCTCACCCAAGACGGCCGCTCGGTGCTACTGAGGCCGGGCGAGATGACGTTCCTCGACACCGCGCGGCCCTCGCTCTGGCACGACAGCGTGTCCTACGAGCAGGTGCTCGTGCGAGTGCCCACGCGACTGCTCCGCCTGCAGCCGGGTCTCGCCGAGGTCCGCATACCGACCGCCACCGCGATTGCTCCGGACAGCCCGGCGGGTGTGGTGGCCACCTACTTTCGTGAGCTCGCCCGGGTCCGCGCGCAATCGCCCGCACAGGCCGACATCCTGGCCAGGAGTGCGCTCGACCTCCTCGGCTCGGCGGTGCTGCTCGCCGCGGGGAGCGAACCTGTCGAGGCCCCTGCCGACGCGCTCAGTCGCGAACACGTCATGGTCTACCTCCGAAAGCGGTGCACCGACCCGGAATTGACCGTCGACGAGGTGGCCGCGGCCTGTCACATCTCGCGCCGCACGCTGTTCCGAATCTTCGACGGCACTGGCGACAGCCTCAGCACCACCCTGCGCAGATTGCGGATCATGCATGCGCGCAAGCTGTTGGCCCGCACGAGAAGCCATCCGCCCGCAGCGGTCGCTTACGCCTCGGGATTCGCCTCCGAACGGCACTTCTATCGGGTGTTCCAGCAGGAGACCGGGATGACGCCCGGCGAATATCGGCAGTCACACATCGGCTGATCAACGTGGCACTGATTGTCAGAGGCTTGGCGCGGGAGGACTGCCGGCACGATCGTTCTCGCAGCACACTGGATTTCGTTGGACCAGTGCGGTACGAGGAGCGATCACGATGTCGATTCGAATCAGGGCGGCAGCGGTGCAGGCCGAGCCCGCGTGGCTGCATCTGCCCGCGGGCGCAGACGATCGGCTTCATCGAGGATGCCGGGGCCGGTGGAGCACAGCTCGTCGTGTTGGCGATGGCTGAAGTCGGTCGACCGGGGGTCCGAGTTCCAGTGACGCCACTGGAACGTGAAGTCTTCGCCGACGGTGTGGCGCCGTCGGCGGTTTACCACACCGAACCGGGCCGGGTCGGCGTCCTGGGGGGAGTCGACCATGTGTGCCCGGACCGGCGCGTGGACCTGTGGCGGGAGCAGGTCCACGTCGCCGCGTTCTCCGGATTCACCGTGTATCGCCAGGTCGGTGACGACATCGTGGTCGCGGCGAACAGTACGGCTCGCGGGCTCACTGGTGATTTCGTGAGCCGGTCAGGACCTGACCAACCGGGCGATGGCGTCGGTGGCCTCTTTGATCTTGGCTTCGGCCTCGGGTCCACCGGCGATCGCCGCGTCGACGACGCAGTGTGAGATGTGATCCTCGAGCAGCCCCATCGCGACGGCCTGTAGTGCCTTGGTCATGGCGGAGACCTGGGTGAGGATGTCGATGCAGTATTTTTCCTCTTCGACCATCCGCTGGAGGCCGCGCGACTGACCTTCGATGCGGCGCAGTCGCTTGAGGTAGTCGTCCTTGGCGGTGATGTAGCCGTGGCCTGCGTGGCCCGCGTGCTCGTCGCCGGTCGCGGTGTCGGGGGTGGGTGTTGTCACCGTGGTCTCCTCGCCTGCCTGGTAGCTCGCGTGGCGAACTAATACCCCCCTAGGGTACAGTTTCGCGGTCGAAATGTCAGATGACAGGTCCCCGGTGCTGCGCGGGGTCGGCCCGGGCGGAAGAATCGGCGCTATGAGTTCGCTTCCCCGGCCCGCACTCGCCGTTATCGGCGGCAGCGGTTTCTATGACTTCTTCGACCACGACGCGGTGCACGTCGAGGTCGACACACCGTATGGCGCGCCGAGTGCGCCGGTCGCGATCGGGGAGGTCGAGGGCCGCGCCGTCGCCTTCCTGCCCCGGCACGGCAAGCAGCACGAGTTCGCGCCGCACACCCTGCCCTACCAGGCGAACATGTGGGCGCTGCGTTCGCTCGGGGTGCGCCGGGTGTTCGCGCCGTGCGCGGTCGGCAGCCTGCGCGCCGATTGGGGTCCCGGCACCGTGGCGGTGCCGGATCAGCTCGTCGATCGGACCTCGGGTCGCCCGCAGACCTACTTCGACGGCGGCGGTGTCCACGTCTCCTTCGCCGATCCCTACTGCGATGATCTGCGCGCCGCCGCGGTGAAGTCCGCCGGTGACCTTCGGGTCGAGGATTCCGGCACGATGGTCGTCGTTCAGGGCCCGCGCTTCTCGACCCGCGCCGAGAGCCGCTGGTTCGCTGGGCAGGGCTGGGACCTGGTCAACATGACCGGTCATCCCGAGGCCGTTCTCGCTCGTGAACTCGAAATGTGCTACGCGGCAGTCGCTCTCGTCACCGACTTGGATGCCGGTCTGGAAGAGGGCGACGGTGTGCACGCCGTCGATGTGTTCGCCGAATTCAAGAAGAACCTCGGACCTTTCAAAGAGCTCATGCGACGTGCGGTCACCGCGGTCGACGACACCGGCACCTGCGAACGCTGCCGCGTGCACGCCGGGGTGTCGCTGCCCTTCGAACTACCCTGATCACCCCGGCTGCGCGGTGACCTGCACCTGAGCGAGCAGGAAAGCAGGCGCCGCGCCGCCGCCGGGCAGTGGTGACACCTCGACGTCGACGGTGAGCCAGCCACCCACCTCGGCGGCCAGCCGCAACCCGCTCAACCCGGCGCGCGTGGCACCTGCCAGCACCTCGGCCCGCAGGGCGGCGATTCTGGGCCGGTCCTCGGGATGCGGGACGGTTCGCTCGTCGACTCCGCGCCATGTCAGCCCCGGCACCGGCTCGGTGACCCAGCGCACGGCGCGCACCTGGGCGGTATCGACGATGACCAGGTACAGGCCCGGCTGGGACTCGCGCAGCAATTCCAGCGTCGCGGCCTCGAACGACTTGTGTTGCGGGGCGACACTGTCGGTGACATCGACGGACACGCCGCGCCACGCGAACCGCTGCTCGGCGTCGCCGTTGCGCGCGGCCACCAGCAGCGAACGCGGGCCGATCGCCGAATGCACGGTGGCAACGCCCGACCAGCGACTCCGAGGTTGCGAATGGTGCAGCGCGGCAACGAATTCCAGCGCGCGATCGAAACGCTCGACCCGCTCGAACGACTCGGCACCGCTGTATTCGACCGGGGCGGAACCGAAGTGAGATCCGAGCCCGGCAGGATGCATACGTACCACCCGGGCATAGGCGTCGACCTGGAACGGGGCGACCCGAAGCTCGTCCGCCGGGACCTCCGGCCCCACCCACACCTTCACCGCATGCACGGACGAATCCGGCCACAACACCGGCACGGCCCGAAACCGCAACTCCGACCAGGGATTGCGCGACTTGGGCAACACTTCCTCCACCGGCGCCCCGGTCTCGTGCGCGGCCGCGATCAACGGCTGCAACCGGGCCGGAACAGCCCGCTGATACGACGCCCACTCACGCGGCGCGGTACCCGCGGTCAACATCGACCAATCCCGCGACGTCCCCAACGTCTCCACCAACTGCCAACGTCCGATAATCACGCGTGCGACCCCCTGCGCCCCATGAACGAAACCGACCGCCCTATCGTGCACGAGCCGGTCAGCGGCTCCGGTACCGGGGCATTTCGGGGTCGATAAGCTCGGCGGCATGAATGCACCGCTGCGGTTGGAGATCATCGTCGCCAGCACCCGGCCCGAACGATTCGCGCCCGTGGTGGCGGGCTGGCTGGTCACCGCGCTGGGGGAGCGGCCGGAATTCGAGGTGGGGGTGCTCGATCTGCGGGATCTGGCGTTGCCGGTGGACCTCACCGAGACGCCGGAGGTCGAGGCGTTCCGGGCCAGGTTGGCCGGTGCGGACGCGTTCGTCGCCGTCACCTCCGAGTACAACCACGGGTATCCAGCTTCGCTGAAGACCGCGCTCGACAGCGCCAAGCACGAGTGGCGGGCCAAGCCGATCGGGTTCGTGTCCTACGGCGGGTTGTCGGGTGGGTTGCGCGCGGTCGAGCAGTTGCGTCAGGTGGTCGCGGAACTGCACATGGTCTCGGTGCGCGAATCGGTGAGTTTCGCCCAGGCCAAACGCCGCTTCGACAAGGCAGGCATGACCAACGACGACGCCGCGATCGACGCATGCGACCGTATGTTGAACCAATTGGCCTGGTGGGGAACGACTTTGCGGGCAGCCCGCACGGTGGAACCCTATCCGGGCTGAGCCGGCGGTGGCATCACCCGCGTGGTGACGCGAGCTACGGCGAACCGATCAGGCCGACGCCATCGCACGCTGACCACGCGGCTGGCCGATGTAGGTCGACTCGCGCGGAATCGATACCAGCGTGAGGTTCACCCTGGTCGTTCCCGTACGCAGCACCACGCGGTTGCCGATCGCTCCCGGCTGGAAGATCTCCAGGTCGGGGCGAGAAGCGGGCCAGCCGTTCGGATCACCGGTGAGGTAGATCGTGGTGACACCGGCGTGCGGGGCGGGCGCGAGCACACCGTCCACCACCGTCGCGGTGAAACCCGCGTCGGACTGGTGTGTTTCGACGGCGATGGTCAGCCGCTCCGGATTGCCGACGGTGGTCACCAACTGCTCCCAGGCCTGCGCCCGGTCGGTGCGCACCAGCACCCGCTCGCCCACAGCGAGCGCGCGGAACACCAACTGCTGGGCCAGATACAGCTCACCGGCGACGTACACGGTGGAGATACCGGCGCCGACGATCCTGGTGGCGACGCCGTTGCCCTCGTCGTCGGAGCCCAGCAGCTGCCCGCAACCCGACGACGGAAGGTGCAGCGCGCCGATGACGTCGATCGGGTACTCGATGGTCGGGATCGTGTCGTCGACACCGGGCACTGCGATCGGCAGGTGCGCCAGCAGTGCGTCGCGATGGCGTCCGCTCATCGACACCATGCCCTTGGACTTGGTCTTCTCGGGCAGCTCGCGCGCGGTCAATCGCCATGCGGCGCCGACACTCACGGATTCGGCGTCGCTACCGGGACGCAACCGCACCGCGACCGTCGTACCTCGCGACGGCGCGACCCACAGCTGGGCGAGCAGATCCGAACCCAGCTGCTTGGGATCCACCGCACTGCCGATGTTCACCGCGTTGCCGATCTCGGCGTACTTCCACCGCTGACTCAGCGTGCGCGGATCGAGACCCGCGGTGATCTGCTGTACGGCCTTGCGGATCTCGGGGGCGGTGAGGATGCGCGCGTTGCAGTCGGCGTCTTCGAGCGTGCGCATGATCCGCTGGGTGGCGATGGTGACCGAGCGGGAAGCGCCGTCGGTGCCCCCACCACGACGAGCCGTCGCATCCGGGCAGGCCACCGCGTCGAAGCTGATCGCGAGCCACACTGTGCGGTGCGCGGTCGCGGGCAGCGGGCCGAGCAGCGATTCGTAGATCGCGCCCGCGGGGGTGCCGGACCGGCTGCGGTGGCCGTGGCTGATGATGTCGATCCCGCTGAGCAGGATGTCGTGCTGGTTGAGGCACGCGGCCAGTTCGGGCAGCGGCAACAGGTGTGAGGCGTGCACGGCGGTGCGCGCGATACGGGTCAGCCCACCGCGCGGCGGCAGCACCTCGACGACGGTGACCACGCGGCTGCCGTCCCAGTACAGGCCGAGCGAGCGCCCGTCGGTGTCACGGAAGTCGACGGTGTCGCCGAGTGTGTAGTCGCGCTTGGCGGAATACCGGCGGATGGTCGAGATCCAATCGAGGATCGTGCGCTTGCCGATCGGGATCAGCGGCACCAGCGCCACCACGACGGCGATGGCGAGCGACATCAGCGCATCGATGCGGCAGATCAGCGCGACAACCCCCGCGATCAGGCCGAGGACCTGCGCAATGAGTAGGTGCGGCAGCGAAATCCGACCGAACAGCGGGCGCGGTCCCGCCCCGGTGAACTCAGCCATTCGTTCCTCCCCCAGGTACCCATTTGTCGATCGGCCGATGGCCGAATGCGAACAACTGCTGCCGGGAACTGTACTGTGTTGCCCGGACGAGAGCACTGTTCGGGGGAGGAACCATGCCTTCAAAACCCACAACGCGCTGGCAGGTCAGCGGATACCGCTTCCTGGTGCGGCGAATGGAGCACGCCCTGGTGCGCCGGGATGTGCGCATGCTGCACGACCCGATGCGCGCGCAGACCCGTGCCTACGTGGTCGGACTGGTGCTCGGCATCGTGGTCCTAGCAGGTTGTGGCGTGCTCGCGCTGCTGCGCCCGCAGGACAAGATCGGCGACAGCAAGATCCTGATCGCCAAGGAATCCGGCGGCGTCTACGTGGTCGTCGACAATGTGGTGCATCCCGCGCTGAACCTGGCCTCGGCCCGGTTGGCGGCCGGTGAGGCGTCCAAGGCGGCGATCGTCAAGGAGTCCGAGCTCGGGAAGAAGCCGCGCGGTCAGCTGATCGGTATTCCGGGCGCCCCGTCGTCGATCCTCTACGACAAGGGCGGCAAGGGCCGCACCTGGACGGTGTGCGATCAGCTCAAGTCCGACGGCACAGCGGATCTGACCACGTCGGTGCTGGCCGGCGACCCGAATCTCGGCGCCAAGGCATCGAAGGTGGATGCGGGCAAGGCCATGCTCGTGAAGGGCAAGGACGCCGTCTACCTGGTCTACGACGGCAAGCGTGCCCGCGTGAAGATGGACGATCCGGCCGTCACCCACGCGCTCGGGATCACCGGCGTGACTCCGCGTCCGATCAGCGAGGGCCTGCTCAACGCGATTCCCGAAGTGCTGCCCCTGATCACGCCGGTCATCGACAACCCCGGTGGCACACCGACTTACAACGTGAGCGGCCACAAGATCGGCGACGTGGTCCAGGTGTTCAACGAGCCCAACCAGAACTACGTGGTGCTCCAGAACGGACTGCAGGAGATTTCGGCGCTGACCGCCCAGATCATCCGCAACTTCTATCCGACCATGATGAACGGCACGACAATTCAGTCGACCGACCGCACCTACGCGACCATCGTCCAGACATTGAAGGTGCAGGACTACCCGCGCGACCGGCCGACGCTGATCACCGCCAAGGACCAGCCGGTCAGCTGCATGTCGTGGAAGCCGATCGCGGGCGCCACCGACAACACCGACGCGACCGCTCGCGCCGAGCTGACCTTGCTGACCGGCATCGATCTGCCGATCCCGGACAAGGCGAAGATGGTCGACCTCGCGCAGGCCGACGGCGCGGGCCCGAACGCGGACACCGTCTTCATTCCGCCGGCGTCCGGCGCCTACGTGCAGTCCACCGGCATCGAACCGAACAGCCGCCGCAAGGACAGCCTGTTCTACATCGCCGATACCGGCGTCCGCTTCGGCGTCAAGAACGCCGACGCGGTC
This sequence comes from Nocardia sp. NPDC056541, assembly GCF_042794235.1. Lineage (NCBI taxonomy): Bacteria > Bacillati > Actinomycetota > Actinomycetes > Mycobacteriales > Nocardiaceae > Nocardia > Nocardia sp. NPDC056541. The sequence continues at coordinate 37,595 of NZ_JBHTUD010000015.1, read as the reverse complement.
AAGGCGCTCGGCCTGGAGGAAGTCAAGGCCGAACCGGCGCCGTGGCCGATCATCGGACTGCTCGCGGGTGGGCCGACGATGGGTCGGGAAGAGGCGATGGTCGCGCACGACGGTGTCGCGCCGGATCCGTCGCCCGCCAAAAAGCCTGTCGCCACGGTGAACTAGCCGGACGGGGTCGCCGACTTCGCGGAATCGGAGCGAAGTTCGGCGACCTCGGTCCGTAGGGCTCTGACCTCGTCGACCAGTTCGCGGAGCATGCTCTCGGCGCGGTCGGCGGCGTCGTCGACGGTCTTGAGTTGTTCGACGACCCAGCTGGTCATGGTGCCGATGGCGAAGGAGATCAGGCCGATGCCCAGCGTCATCAGCACCAGCGAGACCAGTCGGCCCTCGGTGGTCACCGGGTAGACGTCGCCGTAGCCGACCGTGGTCACCGAGACCGCCGACCACCACAGTGCGTCGCCGAAGGTCTCGATCTTGGAGTCGGGTGCGCCGTATTCGGCGTCGAAGAAGGCCAGACTCGACAGCAACAGGATCAGCAGGGAGCTGGTGGCCACGAAGGTCACCAGGCGGGTGCGCGGATGCGTCGCGCGGTTGAGGGCGTCGAGCAGCAGCAGCGAAGCACGGAGCAGCCGCAGCGGGCGAAACGGCGGCACGAGCACGACCAGCAGGTCGAGAGGATGCTTGCGGAGGAAGCGCAACCGGTCGCCCGAGAGCCGCAATCTGACCACGAAATCGACGAAGAACACCGCCCAGATCGCGATATCGGCCAGCACGAGACCGGTATCGAGGCGCGGTGACACATCGGTGTCGAGCACCCGCCACGCGTACATGACGACGAACACCACCGCGAGCGCCATCAACGGCAGATTGGTCGCGCGCTCCCACCGCTGCCTGCGGGTGAGTGGACGGTCGGTTGTTGACGAATTCATGCGGCTACCTGGGTCGACGGGCTCTGGCCCGCCGACCGTACCCTGCTCTGTGGTCGAGCAGGTCAGAGATCGTCGGCCGACATCCCGAATTTGCGCCGGATCGGGAACGACGCCAGGACGCCGAGGACCAGGATCAGGCCGATGGCGCCGGAACCGATCAGCGCCACGTTGCGCGCGGTGTTGTCCGCGGGCGGCGGCGGCGCGGGCACCGCGAGCTGCAGGCTGCGCGCCGGGCTGGCCTGCTTCGGCGGAAGTTCCCTCGGCACTTCGTTGGTCAGCGCCGCGACGGGATCCACTGCGCCGTAACCGATGTACGGATTCCAGCCCTCTGCCGGTGCGTGGGCCGTGGCCTGCAACCGCTGGATGACCTGCTTGGCGGTCAGGTCCGGGAACCTGTCGCGCACCAGCGCGGCGACGCCTGCGACGTACGGCGAAGCGAAACTTGTTCCGCTGTAGGCCATGTACTTGCCCTGGTTGTCGTACTTGCCGTCGGAGATGCCGGCGGTCCTGGCATCGAGGGACGTAATGCCTTCTCCCGGTGCGGCAATGCCGACCCACGGACCGGGCACGGTGAACGACGACGGTGCGCCGTTGGCGCCGATGGAGCCGACCGAGAGCACATATTCGTCGTACCAGGCGGGATTCACATAGGTGCGGATCGTGCTCCACAGATCCTGTGCGGGCTTGAGCGGGTCCGGCCCGGGATTGCCCGACTTGCAGGCGTTGTCGGAGTTACCCGCCGAGCTGACGATCACCACGTCCTTCTCCAGCGCCGCGTACCGCACGGCCGCGCCGAGCGCGCCGAACGCCGCTTCGTTGGCCGGGGAACCGCTGTTGCAGGCGACGAGCGAGATGTTGATCACGCGGGCGCCGAAGTCGGCCGCCCGCCGGATCGCGCTCGCGAGTGAGGAGACCTTGCCGTAGCCCTCGGGGAAATCGTCGGGCCCCTTGTTCCGGCCCGCGCCCTCGGACTGATAGAGGGAGCTGGTCTGGCGAATGCTGAGGATGCGGGCCTCGGGCGCGACACCGGAGAAACCCTGGTTGTCGATCTTGGTCGCGCCGATGATCCCGGCGACAACGGTGCCGTGCACGTCGCAGTCCTCGGTCCCGTTGCCGCCCGCGGCCACGTAGTCACCGCCCGCCCACAGATCGGGCAGTCGGGGATGGGGTTCCACGCCGGTGTCGATCACCGCGACGAGTTGTCCTGCGCCACGCGAGAATTCCCAGGCCCGCTCCAGATCGAGGGAACGCTGGCTGGGAGGAATCACCGCCGTCGCGGTACTCGCCTGGGTGCGAAAGCACAGTCCGTTGGTACCGCTGCCGCGCTCGGTCTTGTCCGGCGGCGCGGCGGGATCTCCCGCGGGCAGCAGTCCGGGGTCGATGGCCGGCGGCCGGTCCGCGTGCGCTGTGCCGTAGAGACCGAATCCGGCGTTCAGACCGACGACCAGAGCAACGGCCGTCAGTCGAAAGCCGAGCCTCACAGCCCGCGAACCAGCGAGTAGAGATCGGCGACCCAGAACACCAGCGGCAGCACCGCGGCGACGAACGCGTACTCGAGCAGTTCGACGGCCCGGCGCATCGGCGGCGTCGCGGACTGGTTCGGCACGATCAGGCCCATCACCAGCGCCGAGATCAGAATCACCAGCGCGGCACCGAAAACGACCAGCGGCTGGCGCATTTCGAGCGCGACGCCGACCAGCATGATCAGCACGATCGACGAGCCACCCGCGATCAGCACGATGGCCTGTTCGGCGCCCGCGTAGGTGCGGCTGCGGAACATCAGTACCACCGCGCACACCAGCGCGAGCGAGATGCCGGGCCAGTAGGGATCTTCGGAGCCCGCGTCGGTCGCCAGCAGCGCGCCGGCGACGGTGACCAGCGTGGTCGCGCTGACCAGGCCGGCGAGGTAGTTACGGGCCCGTTCCGACCGCGCCCGCAGGGCGTCGAGGGTCGGCAGGGCGCGGTGGTCGTCCGGATCGTCCTCGGTCGGATCGATCGGGGTGCCGGGGGAGGGGACCGGCGGCAACGGCAATTTGGCCAGCAGCATCGAAACACGCGGCGCGAGTGAGAGTCCAGCCAGACCGAGCGCGGCGACGACCGCGCCGATCGCCTTGACCGGCTGATCGGCGAGCAGCCCCACCAGGGCCGCGGGCACGCCGAACACCGAGACGGTCGCCGCGCCGATGAACAGCGCGAGGCCGATGCCGGTGACGCGCCAGGCGAGTACCGCGATGGAACCGAGCAGCGCGAATCCGAGCAGCAGATGCGCCGCCCCGTAGTGATCGGGCACCAGCAGCATGCCGCCGGTGAACGCGGTCGGCAGCGCGCAGCCGGCGAGCACGAGCGCGGCCGAGGCGTCGCGGTACATGCGGCTCAGCACCGTGCCCGCCACCACGCAGAGGATCGCGACGAACAATGCGAGCGATCCGGAAACCCAGAACGGCAACGCATCCGGCGCGGCCAGCAGGCCGAAGCAGCCGACCAGCATGGTGAGCGCGGCGAGCACCGAACCGGTGACGCGGGCGGTCTTCGGCGTCCAGCTGCGGTAGTGCTCGGCGTCGGCGACCGCGACGTTGTACATGATGTCGTCGAACAGGGGCGTCGGCGCCGCGTGCGAGGCGCTCTCCAGCATCAGCAGTTCGCCGTCGCGTACGCCTTGCTCGCCGAGGCTCAGCGAGTTCGAGAACGGGGGGTGGCCGATGCGGGCGAGCACCCATTCGGCGGGTTCGTAGCGTTCGCCGTCGTTGTCGAAATCATTCGAGCGGCTGTGCTGCGCGACCATGTCGACCACGCTGGGGATGACGAGGGCGACCGGCACATCCACCGGAATAGCCATGTCTACCTGCGTGTGCTTGGCCAGGATGGTTACTCGGGCAAGGTCCGGCGCGCGCACGATGCCGCGCGCGGAGTCCTCTTCCACATGATCGAGTCGCGCGTGCGTCAAAACTCCCCCAGTTCCGTCTCTACCTCGTGTTTCCGCTCGACCGCTCACACGGTCGACAGTTTGCGGAACCCACCGTTCGGACAGCAGAATGCCTGACGAACCATACGACATGTCGGCCGCGACCTCTACACTGAGCCCGTCGCGACGACAGATGAGCGAGTAGTCAAGCAGGGGGAGTCTTCGACCATGAGCACCGTCAGGTTCCAGCGCCGTGCCCGGCGCGAGATGCCGCGTACACCCGGCGGCGAGGTCACGCTGCAGCCGCCGCCGGAGATCCCGCGGATCACCCCGGGCAACCTGCTCGCGAAGCTGATGCCCGTCGTCATGGTCGTCGGCATGGTCGGCATGATGGCGCTGATGTTCACCCAGGGCAGCGGCATGCTGTCCAACCCGATGTCGATGATGTTCCCGATGATGATGATCATGTCGATGGTCACCATGTTCGGACAGGGTGGTGGCAAGGGCGCCAAGGCCGCCGAAGCCAACGAGGACCGCAAGGACTATCTGCGCTACCTCGATCAGGTCCGTAAAGACGTCGACGAGACCGCCAAGCAGCAGCGCGCTGCCGTCGAGTGGAGCCACCCCGAGCCCGGCCTGATCTGGATGCTCGCGGGCACCAGCCGGATGTGGGAGCGCCGCTCCGGCGACAAGGATTTCTGCCACGCGCGCATCGGCCTCGGCGGCCAGCGCCTGGCGACCAGGCTGGTAGCCCCCGAAACCGGCCCCGTCGAAGAGCTGGAGCCCATCGCCGCGGTGTCGCTGCGCCGTTTCGTGCGCGCGCATTCCACGGTTCCCGATCTGCCCACCGCCATCGCGGTGAAGGGCTTCGGCACCGTCGCCCTCGACGGCGACCGCGCCCAAGCGCGCGACATGACGCGCGCGATGTTGTTGCAGCTGTGCATGTTCCAGGCGCCCGACCAGGTGCTCGTGGCCGTGGTCTGTGGCCCGGACACCGCCCGCGAGTGGGAGTGGACAAAGTGGCTCCCGCACACCCAGCACCCCGATTCCCAGGACGGCATCGGCACCCAGCGCATGTTCTACGGCTCCATCCGCGAGGCGATGAGCGGCCTGCATCCGCTGCTCGGCAACCGGGTCCGCTACTCGCGTAACCAGCCGAACAACCCGAACATGGTGCACGTGGTGATCGTCGTCGACGGTGGCCTGCTCGAGGCCGAGGACGACCAGCTGCGCGAGTCCGGGTACGAGGGCGTCACCATCATCGACCTGTGCAATTACGCACCGCGCCTTGCTGTTTCGCGCGGCATCAAGATGGTCGTCGAAGACGGTGAGTGCCTCGGCCGCGGCGCCACCGGCAACCAGGAACGCTTCGCCACCATCGACCGGGTCAGCGCCGAGCAGGCCCAGCAGCTGGCCCGCAGGCTCGCGCCCTACCGTGCGGCCACCCAGCGCAGCAGCGATGTCGAGACCGACGAGACCGAGACCATCTCCACCTGGTCGCAGCTGATGAACCTGGGCGATATCGGCAACTTCAACCCGGCCAGCGCCTGGCGTCCCCGCTACGGCCGCGAGCGTCTGCGCGTGCCGTTCGGCATCGGCGCCGACGGTGCACCGGTGGAGCTCGACATCAAGGAAGCCGCCGAGAACGGCATGGGCCCGCACGGCCTGTGCATCGGCGCGACCGGTTCCGGTAAGTCGGAATTCCTGCGCACCCTGGTGCTCAGCCTGCTCGCCACCCACTCGCCCGACCAGCTCAACCTGGTCCTCGTCGACTTCAAGGGTGGTGCGACGTTCCTCGGCCTGGACGGCGTTCCGCACGTCGCCGCGGTGATCACCAACCTCGAGGACGAAGCCGACCTCGTCGACCGTATGAAGGACGCGCTGGCGGGCGAGATGAACCGCCGCCAGGAAGTCCTGCGCCAGGCCGGTAACTTCGCCAACGTCTCCGAATACGAGAAGGCCCGCGCCGCCGGTGCCGACCTCGACCCGCTGCCCGCACTGTTCGTCGTGCTCGACGAGTTCTCCGAACTGCTCACCCAGCACCCCGACTTCGCCGAACTGTTCGTGATGATCGGCCGCCTCGGTCGCTCGTTGCAGGTCCACCTTCTGCTCGCCTCGCAGCGTCTGGAAGAGGGCAAGCTCAAGGGCCTGGAATCGCACCTGTCCTACCGCATCGGCCTGAAGACCTTCTCCGCCAACGAGTCCCGCCAGGTCCTCGGCGTCCCCGACGCCTACAACCTGCCGAGCACCCCCGGTGGCGGTTACCTGAAGTCCGACTCGGGTGAGATCCAGCGCTTCCAGGCCTCGTACGTGTCGGGTCCGTATGTCGGTGGTGGATCGGCGCGCGAGGTCACCAGCGCCGGCATCGTCGGCGGCGAGATCGACGTCAACGCCCGGCCTTTCGCGGCGACCCACGTCGGCTTCCGTGCCGCGGACCGGGTTCCGCTGCCGGTGGAGGCCGAGTTCGAGCCGGAGCCGGTCGGCGACGACAACGAGCAGATGTCGAACCTGAACATGCTGGTCTCGCGCATCTCGGGCCACGGCCGACCTGCCCACGAGATCTGGTTGCCGCCGCTCGAGGAAGCGCCGACCATGGATCAGCTCGTGCCGCGCTCGATCCTCACCGGCGAATTCGCCGCGATCGCCACCCTGCGTGCCCCCATGGGCATCGTCGACCGCCCCTACGATCAGCGCCGCGACCCGTTCGTGGTCGACCTGTCCGGTTCGCGAGGCAATGTCGCGATCGTCGGCGGTCCGCAGTCGGGTAAGTCGACCGCCCTGCGTTCGATGATCATGGCGATGGCGTTGACCCACACCGCCGAGCAGGTGCAGTTCTACTGCCTCGACTTCGGTGGTGGCACGTTGACCAGCCTGCAGGGTCTGCCGCACGTCGGTTCGGTGGCCAGCCGCCTCGACGAGGACCAGGTCCGGCGCACCGTCGCCGAGATGACCACGATCGTTCGCACCCGTGAGGCGAAGTTCCGTCAGCTCGGCATCGAGTCGATGGTCGAGTTCCGTCGTCTGCGTTCGATGGACCCGGCGTCGAGCCCGGCTGCCCAGGGCGCGCACGAGGATCCGTTCGGTGACGTGTTCCTGGTGATCGATGGCTACGGCTCGATCCGCCAGGACTTCGACGCGCTCGAGCAGGTCATCATGAACCTTGCGGTGCAGGGTCTTTCGTATGGCGTGCACGTGGTGATCGCGCTCGCCCGCTGGGCGGAAGCCCGCCCCGCGCTCAAGGACCAGATCGGCACCCGCATCGAGCTGCGCCTCGGCGATCCGATGGATTCCGACCTCGGCCGCAAGTTCGCGTCGCTGGTTCCGCAGGGTCGCCCCGGCCGCGGTATGACCGCCGAGTGCCTGCACATGCTCACCGCGCTGCCGCGGATCGACGGCTCCGCCGATCCGTCCAATCTGGGCCAAGCGGTGTCGTCCGCGGTCGAGACGATCGCCCGGATGACGCCGGGCCGTCCCGCGCCGCAGGTCCGCATGCTGCCCGATCAGCTGCCCCGCGAACAGCTGCTGTACCTGGCGGGCAACTGGCCCTCGCGGGTCGATCCGGCGACCAAGTGCCTGCGAATCCCGATCGGTATCAACGAGGCCGAGCTCGCTCCGGTCTACATCGATTTCGCGGAAAGCCCGCACTTCATCATCATCGGCGACTCCGAGTCCGGTAAGACCACGCTGTTGCGCTCGATCATCGAGGGCATCGCCGCGTCGAACACCCCGAATGAGGCACGGTTCATCGTCGGCGACTACCGCCGCTCGATGCTGGGCATCATCCCCGAGGGTTACCAGGCCGGATACGGTTCCACCGCACCGCAATTCACCCAGAACATGGCCGACCTCGCGGCGTATGTCGCCAAGCGAACCCCCGGTCCCGAGGTGACGCCACAGCAGTTGCGTGAGCGTTCGTGGTGGACCGGTCCCGAGCTGTATGTGCTCGTCGACGACTACGACCTGGTGGCCACCTCGTCGGGCAACCCGGTCTCGGCACTCGTCGAGCATCTGCCGCACGCTCGCGACCTCGGCTTCCACCTGATCATCGCTCGCCGCTCCGGCGGAGCCAGCCGCGCCATGTACGAGGCGACGCTGGCCCGGATGAAGGACCTCGGTTCGGCCGCACTGGTGATGAGCTGCAGCAAAGACGAAGGCGTCATGGTCGGTACCACGCGTCCCGGCCCTAAACCCGCCGGGCGTGGCACCTTCGTCACGCGTAACACCGAGGGCCTGGTCCAGACCGCCTGGATGCCGCAACCGGAATGACCGTCGTCGAGCTCGTTGTCAGCGAAGCCAAAGTGTGGGCGCGTGGCGCCACCACCCACTGGGATGTCGCGCCGTCGGTTGTCTTGGGCAGCAACGGTTCCGATCTCGTCGTCGGTGAGCCGCTGACCCCGCCCACCCAGGCGGTGTCGGTGGTGCAGTACCTGGCCGGCGGTGTACTCGCGCTGCCACCTCGGATGCCGACGGTGGGCCAAGCCCTGTCCGCGCTGCTCGCGGCGATCATGGACACTCTGCGGGTGACGCCGCTGTGTGAGCAGATCGTCATCGTGCATCCCACCTCGTGGGGGCAACCCGAACTCGATCTGTTCGGCACCGCCGCACAGCAATTCACCCACGAGGTGGCATTCGAGGCCTGTGCACTGCGGGCCTCGGCCGTCGATGTCACCGCCAGTCGTAGCCGCCGCACCGCGATCATCGAGTTCGGCATGCTGTCGACCTCGGCTTCGTCGGTCACCTACGACACGTACGGCACCCACGTCGAGGCGGTCGAGGTCGAACCGAACCTGGCGGCCTCGGAACTCGCCGACGAGGAAGGCTTCGGCCGGCTCACGGCACTTCTCGGCCGGCTGCTCGCCGATCGCCCCGCCGACGTCGTCCAGGTGTTCGGTGCCACCGATCCGGCGGTACTGGCCTCGGTCACCGCAGCAGTCGAAAGTGCGTGCGGCGCAGGCGTTCCTGTCAGTCCGCTCACCGGAACAGACCTGGCGCGACCTACTCAGAAGACCCCCGCCTACACGCCGAACATCCCGCCCGCGGCCGAGTGGATGCAGCCCCTGCGTGAACGTGCCGCGGCGACCAACCCGGTCGATCGCCGCCCGCTCTACATCGGCGCCGCGGCTCTCGCCGCTGTCGTCGCCGCGGCAGCGATCGGTGGGTTCTTCCTGTTCGGATCCGGCGACCAACAGGCCACGGCCGCCGTCGCGACCACCTCGGCCCCCGTGGTGACGAGCGCAGCACCCCAGCCCACATCGGCGAAGCCGAAGCCGAAACCCACCACCGAGACGGTCGGCCGAGTCGTCATCGAGATCCCTGCGGGCTGGCACCGCACCACGGCCACCGAGGCCCGCGCCGACCTCGTCCCCGACGAGGCGGCCCGCCACCGCATCACCATCACCCAGAAGCCGGTCACCCCCGGTGCCGGCTACGACGAGGTCGCCGCCGACCTCAGCGCCCAAATCGCCAAAAAGCCCGCAGGCACCGTCACCCCGGTGCGCCGAGACGTAGTCTTCGCCGGCCGCCCCGGACTCTCCTACGAAGAGCGTCCCGCCGACGGGTCAACGGTTCGCTGGCAGGTCCTCGTCGAACGGGGAATCCAGGTCAGCATCGGCTGCCAGTACGCCGAAAATGGTTGGGCCGGTGTGATGTCCGCCTGCGAGCAGGTCGTCGGAGGCGTCCACGTCGGGCCATGAGCCGCATCCTCTTCGCTGCGCTCCTGGCGTCCTGCACGCTGGCATGTACCCCGGCCGACCTGTCGACCTCCAGCACGCCCTCGTGCCCGACGGACGTTCCTTCGGCTACCACGGCCAACACCGCCGGTTTCACCATCCACGCCCCCCAACTCCCGGGCTGGTCGACCCAGCCGGTCGAAGGTGGTGGTCTCGTCCTCCACCGTTTCGAGACCATCGAAGGCGCCGACCCACCCTTCGGCATGGCCACGGTCACCGTCACCACCTTCAGCCCCGCGAAGACCGCCGACGCCGCGAGTAACACCCTTCAGATCCTGCGCCCCCACGAATCCGACTGGCACCGAACACGTTCCGAAGAGGTGCGGATCTGCGGCACCCCCGCCCACCTCACCGCCGGAACCACCGCCAACTCCCACCACGACTACCTGGAGTTCGCCTACCCGGTGGGCGACAAGTTCTACCCCATCCAAATAACCACCCAAACCCCCATCACCAACGTCCCCCGCTACCGCTCAGAGCTGGACACGATCCTCAGCGGTGTGCGGATCAGCGGGCAGTAGTCAACTCACGACCAATAGCCCGGCCTGCTCGTGAGACAAGTCAGGCCCCGGCTGAGCCGGGGCCTGACTGGCATGGTGCTGGATCAGAACAGACCCGCGAGAGCGGTGTCGGTGCCCTGCAGATCCGAGTTGCCGGACTGGACCAGCGTGCCCGCGCCTTCGAGCGTGGTGTTGAGCTGCTGGACATGCGTGTTCCACTGCGCCTGCAGCTGCGTGAACGCATCGTTCGCGTCACCAGCCCAGTTGTTCGTGACGAAGTCGGTGACCTGCTTGTGGAAGTCCTCCAGCTGGGTCATGATGCCGCGGGCATCCTGGACGATGCGCTGAGCACCGGCCTCGACCTCGCCGAAGTTGGCGGAAATCCGTGTGACGTCGTTGCCTGCCATCGATGGCTCCTTACTAAGGTGTGGTGGGTTCGGATCAGATTGCGGGCAGGTCGAGCGAGCCGACCTGGGCCTTCACCTGCGAGGCGAAGTCGTGGTCCTGCTCGTCGTACTTCTTCCCGGCGTTGCGCAGGTTCTCACAGGTCTCGAGCAGCTTGTCGTTGAGCCTGTCAGCCTGAAAGTAGTAGCGCTCCATGAAGGAGTCGAATGCCGCGCGGGCGCCACCACTCCACGTCGCAGTGGTCTGATCCTCGAGAGTCTTCAGCGCCTTGATCGCGTTGAGTAGATCCAGATGCTTTTGCTCGGAGGTCTTCACGAAGTCCTCGATTGCCTCTTTACTGGCACTGAGCTGACCCGCCATGGTGTGTTCCTTCCGGTTGCTGGGAGTCGAGAGCAACTGCTCCGGTCGACCCGTTCATATGATTGGACGCGAGCAAGGGTGGATCGGTTCCCACATCTTCCGAGATTTTTCGGCCCCCAGGATGACGCTGATGCCCACCTTGCTGTACCTGCGGATGCAGGGCCCCTCTGCCGACGGCGACACGAGGTCTACCTGTCCGCGAATCTTCCCCCTCCTTCCCCTGCCACGGCCGGAGTCGCCAGGCGCGCAGCACTTCGCGTATCACCATACCGATCGCGGCGCTGTGTGCACACCCCCGCACCCGCCGCCTTGTCGTACAGGAGCGGAGGTTGCAACATCAGCTACTGCGCGTTAGCGAAGACGGCGTACTGCGCGGCCGAGCGCTGGTACGCGTCGTTGATCTGGTGGCTGCTGACGACCGCTACGTACTGCCGGTAGCGCACCGAGCAAGAGAACCGCTTGACATCACTGGACGTGACCTTGTTTTCGACGCACACGGTTGACGGGACCGCCAGCGGCCCGTTTGCCGCTGCGAAGCGTGGTCCCTCGAACATTCCGGCCTGGAACCTCTCGGCGGCAGCTGCGTCACGTGCCTGGAAAACAGTTGCCTCCCAACCAATCCCGATGTGTTCGACCCCGGTCTCCTGATAGAGACTTTGATGCTCCTGTTCGTCACGCCGGACATGCAGGAACCCTTGAAGGCCATAGGACGCCGATCGATTGGCTTCGGGTCCGCCCAATTGCTGCAGATTCAGTGCACGCTCGAGGACATGCGCAGGATCATTGTCGAGCATCAGTATTTGCATCGGCGTCAGCGGTGGCAGTCTGTCCAGCCGCGGGAGCTGCGCGTCGAACACTCGGGCTGCAAGGTCCGCTAGTTGGGTCAAATCGGGAGTAGGCACGCCCACTTGCAGATCAATGACGTAGCTGCCGCGTGCGATGGTCGCAGCCATGCTTGGCACGCCGGGCCGCCAATGAGCATGGGCTGTCGGGTATCTATCGACAGTCAACTTCTGGTTTTGGTCGGGAGCAACATTGAAGTCCAGTGTCTCGATTGATTCAGCCGCGAGTTTTGCAGACGATTCATCGGGAAACTGCATGACGCGCATGCCGAAATATTTCGGCTGAAGCGAGCGCTGGATATCTGCAAGGGCATCGTCGCCGGGAGAAAGGACAAACGCGTCGAAGTGTTCCTTGTCGGTGCTTCCGGTGCTGAACCCGTATTGCATCCGATGTTCCTTCAGCGCGGGGTGCACATTCTCGCTGAATTCGTTCAGCAAGCTTTCCGATGTAAACGAAGACCAGTGTCCATATTTTAGACTCGGATCAACCTCTGTGCCGAGCACGAGATGGTCGGCAAGTCGCATAGCCGCTAGCTTCTGGCCGTATGTGAAGCTGTGCTTGTACTGATAGTAAGCGCTTACCGGAAGTGTCTGGAGCTTCCCTACATCAAGGGTACGGACATCGATCTCGCCGGCGACTGCAGTTCCATCGACTTGCGGACCACACCCTGCCGTCGCTGTCAAGATCGATGAAAGCGTCACTGCAATCGATAATCTTGCGATATATTTGCGCATGATATTTCCTCGCTTTCCGTCAAGCTGCTATTTGGAGTTCGCCAATAGCGAGTACTGGGCGGAAATGCGTTGGTGTGCGTCAGAAAGCTGATTTGCCGAAATCTGGGCTGCATATCTATCGAAGCTGATTGTGCAGTAGTACCGAGGGTCGACACCGCGGAATTTCTCGCGATTTTCGTGGCATTTGGCCGAGGGTAGACCCTCGGGGCTCGGCGCTACAATGAACATCCGTCCCAGTTGTGATCGGCGTTCTGCCAATTGCTGTGCAGATTTAGCGTCCTTTGCACGATACAGCGCCCCGCCGTTGAAGGAAGCCAGGTCAACGCCGGTTTCGTCGAATAACCTCTGGTCATCGGCTATTTTTGGTGAAACTTGCAGTGCGCCATGCGTCTCGTATACAGCTGGTATCGTAACGCTGTTGGCTTGAGTATCATTGATGGCGGGGACGGTCATGGCAAGCATGTCATCGACATCGCGATTCAGGGTATTCCATTTATCGCGTGGTGTAGGCGTGAATTTTGCTAGTCTCGTCGACATGGCGGCGATGGATTTCTCGGCTTTTGCCTGCATTCCAGGGAGATCGGGGGATCCGATCTGGTCACTTACTTTGTCATTTATGACAGTCAGAATCAGGAATCGGTCGAATGAATGCCACACGTATAGTGTATCAAATAGTGAGGTCCACGTGGCGTGAGCTTCCGGGTATTTTGCAAGATTGGTGCCCTGGTATTTATCTCCCAGGGCATGTCGATGCTTTTCCCCGACTGCGGGTACAGCCCTTTTCGCTGCGTCGGCGTCTGTGAACAGAAGCGTGAAGTTCTTCAGCTGCCAGGATAGGTTTGCATTGGGATTGGTTCTTGCTTCGCTGTAGTAACCGGCGAGGAATCCCGGAGCGGTCGCATTAAATTCGTCTTGACTCATCAGGAGCTCACGGGCTATTGAACTCTTTGATACATCTGTGAATGTTCGACTTTGATCGAATTTGAATGTGAAATTTAATTCGGGGTCAATCTCGGTAGGTAGTGGTGCGACTTCGGCAAGGCGCTGTACCTCTACCAAGGCTGCCTCTTCGTCGGTTTTGGCCATACCCAAGGCGGTCGGTTTGTTCGGGTAGTTTCCGACGTCGAGCTTACTCAGGTCGACGTGGGGCTCTGGAGCGGCCGATGGGCTCGCTTCACCCCCGCAGCCTGTCGTAAGCAGGCACGCGAAAGATACTGTTGCACCGAATACTGCTCTGTACGCTCGTATTCTCAGAGCTTTCGATAATTTCGGTTCAGAACGCAAAGCATCCCCCCATCGTTAGTTAACTGATTTCTATCTGATCTTTGATTTGAGGACGGGGACCAGCTTGCTGATCATCAGTGCCTCGGATTCGGGCGACCAATTCCGCATGGCGGATACCGTGCTGGGATCATCGATAGGGACGACAATTGCCCGTGAGCTGGTTATTCCGTACGGGAGACCGAGAAGCCCACCGCCACCGGCCTTCTCGTCGCTACGGAGCACGATGACGTAGCTGTCGTCCGGTGCTTCGAGCGCACTCGAGCTGTCCGAGACCTCTTTGGGTGACGGAATCCCTTCGGTATTCGTGTATTTGAAGTTGTAGACGAAACCGAGTTTTTCCAAAAACTGTGTCTGCGGGCTGCCGGTAAAATAGATTCCGAATTTGTTCGGTTGCTGCGTGACATTGAGGAGCGTGACAGTCTTGCCTGCGAACTGCGGATTGTCCTTGCGTTCCTGCTCGATCGGCGGCAGGGCAGAGGCCGATGTGCTGGTGGTGGTGCCGGGCGTTGGGTCGGATCCGCCCGCGGCCCAAATGCCGACTCCGGTGCCGATTCCGACGACGAGCGCGATTGCTGCGCCGATCACTACCGCGCGCTTGGTCTTGCTGGGAGCGGTCGGTGTGGATGCTGTGAGTCCGTGCAGCGATACCGCGGCCCGCGGATCGGTGTGCTCGCGGGGCGGCATCACCTGGATCGGGTAAGTCGGTGAAGTGTTGTGGCCGGTGGGGTTGAAGCCCGGGGTCAGCGCGTTCGATGCGGCATCGGTGAATTCGCGGCAGGTGGCGAAACGTTCGGCGGGGTTTTTGGCCATCGCGCGGGCGAAGACGTGGTCGATGGCGTGGGGGAGGCCGGGGCGGACTCGGGTTGCCTGGGGTGGGGGCTCGTGGAGGTGGCCCATCATGACCATGGCGGGTTGGGCTGCGGGATAAGGGTTTTGGCCGGTCAGGAGTTTGTAGAAGGCGCAGGCGAGGCTGTAGATGTCGGCGCGGTGGTCGAGGACGGCGCCGCTGAGTTGTTCCGGCGGGGCGTAGGCGATGGTGGCGAGGAAGCTGCCGGTCTGGGTGAGTTCGGTGGCGTCATCGGTGGACTTCGCGACACCGAAGTCGGTGAGCAGGACGCGTTCCTCTTCGCCGTCGCTGCTCGACAGCAGGAAGTTGGCGGGCTTGACGTCGCGGTGCAGCAGGCCGCGGCGGTGGGCGTAGTCCAGGCCCTTGCCCACCTCGCTGGTGATGCGAAGGGCGCGCAGCGGGGTCATGGAATGCGGGTCGCGGGCCAGTTCGGCAGCGGCGTCGGTGCCGTCCACGTACTGCATGGCGATCCACAGCTGGCCGTGCTCTTCACCGCGGTTGTAGACCGAAACGATGTTGTTGTGGTCGAGGCCGGCGGCGAGATTGGCCTCGCGCTCGAAGCGGGCACGGAACTCGGGGTCGCGGCTGAGTTCGGCGCTGAGCACCTTCAGGGCGTCCATCCGCGGCAGGCTGGGATGTTTGGCCAGGTAAACCGTGCCCATGCCGCCGGCACCGAGTACCCGCTGCACGCGGTACCCGCCGACGATGGTGCCGTGGCTCATCACCATCTTTTACGATCTCCTGACTCAATGCCGCACACTGCCGCTTTCCCGGCTGGAGCATATAGGACTCCGTAGGGGTCGGCCGGTGTGGGATTATCGGCTGTTGGCGAATAGTGCATATTGCGCGGCCGCACGTTGATGGGCATCCAAAAGCTGGTTGCCGCTGACTATTCCGACGTATTCGTTGTAGGCGAGGATGCAGCTGAAGCGTTTCGCCGCGCCGGTGCGTTTGTTCTCCACGCAGGCGGTGTCGGGGAGGTTGGGTGGGTTGGCGGCTTCGGTTTCTACCTGCCAGAGGAACATCTTCTCGGTGACCGCGCGGCGGGCGGTCTGCTCGTCGGGAGTGCGCACGGCGATCGAGCCCCAGGACAGGGCCACCTGCTGGGCGCTCATCTTGGTGAGCTGCTCGTCGATGAAGTGGCGATCGGTGGGGAGTTGGTCGCCCGCGTAGTGCAGGATGCCGTGTTTGCCGGTGACCACGTAGTAGCCGGAGCCCTCGGGGTTGGCCAGCTGGTCAGGGTTGAGGGTGCGCATCAGCAGGTGGTCGGGGTCCCACGGCAGCGTCATGACCTCTTCGTCGGTGAGCGGCGTGGTTTCGGCGAGTGCCTCGATCTGCTCGGTGAGGGCGTTCGCGGCGAGGGTGGTGAGCGCTTGCTGGTCGGGGGTCGGCACCGAGAGCAGGAAGGCGATCACGTACGGGCCGTGGGGGAGCACGGTGCGCAGGAAGGGTGAGTCGGGACGCCAATGCGACAGGGCCGCAGGGTGTCCGGGGATGGCAACGGGTTGGTTGCGGCCTTCCTTCATGGCGAAGTCGGTGTCGTAGAACTCTTTCGCGGCGGCGGTCGCGCGGTCCGCGTCGGGGAACTGCAGGACCATGGTGGTGGCGGTGAGCCTGTTGTCGGCCTTCTTCGTCGGCCAGTCACCGTAGGTTTCGACCCGCGAATCCTTGGCGGCGCCATTGGATTCGAAGCCGTAGAGCATCTTGTACTTCTTGGCGATCGCCGACATCGCCGGCTCGTCGCCGAGCGCGGAGGGCATCACGCCGGCGGAGACGGTGGTCGCGCGTTTGCCGTAGGTCATCTGGGCGTCGACGTCGCGGGAGTTGATCACATAGTCGGCGATCCGCATCGCCGCTACCTCGTACATCTCGTAGAACGGCGGGACCGGGTCGTCGTCGTGGGCGTTGACCGGCTCGGTCGGGTACGAGCCGACGTCGAGGCTGCGAACATCCATCTCGGCAGGCAGCGCCTGCCCGGACAGGGTGGAGCCGCACGCGGTCAGGACGGTGGCCAGCGCGGCAGCCAGCACGGCGGATCGGATTGTCATTTCGCGTTCACCAACAATGCGTACTGGGCCGAGATCCGCTGCTGGGCGTCGAGGAGCTGGTTCGACCAGACGTAGGCGGCGTAGCGGTCGTAGGACACCGCGCAATAGAAGCGGATCGCGATCCGTTGTTTCCTGCCGATGTATTCCTTGCACTGGGCGCTCGGCAGGTTCTTCGGTGCGGCGGAGGCGGTGAATTTGCGGGTGACGCCGCCGAGCTCGTCGCGGACACCCTGGGCGCCGGCGATGTCGCGGGCGCGGTAGACCTCGGCGCCGTCGTTGGCGTAGAGGTCGATGCCGTAGTCGTCGATCATCTTCGCGGCGCTCACCGGGTCGGAGAGGAAGTGGCGGGCGGTGCGGCCCGCGTAGACGCCGGGTGGGTTGATCCAGGAATCCTCGCGGGGGCGGGGTGCGGTGCGGCCGAGCATGCCGTCGCGATCGCGCTGCAGGGTCATCAGTTCGGTGCTGGGGGTGGGGGTGAATTTCGCGACGGCGGGGACGATGGTGTCGAGGCTCTTGCGGGTGAGGTCGAGCAGTGCTTGCTTGTCGACCTTCTCCAGCCAGATCTTCAGATAGTCGTAGAACCAGGTGTAGATCACCAGATGACCGGTGGCGAACCAGGACCCGATCGACTGCTGATCGGGCTGCCAGTGCGCGATCGCCGCGGGATAACCGGGAATCTCGATGCGCTGGTTGTTCGGGGCGTAGCCGAAATCGAGTTTCTCCAGCTCGGCCGCGGCGGTGGTGGCCTTCTGCGCGTCGGGGAAGATCATCACCGCGTTCACCATGTCCAGGCCCATGTTGCTGGGCTTCGTCTCCGCCGAGCTCACGAATCCGCCGATGAAATCGGGGGCGACCTCGGCGAACCGGTCGACGGCCATGATCTTGCCGAGCGCGGCTTCGGCGTCGAGGAACACCGACGCGATCGACGGATTGGTGTGGATGAACCGTGGATCGATATCGGCGGGCGTCGGTACGAAGTCGCCGAGACGTTCGGCCTCGATGAAGCGGCCCTGGTCCAGGTTCGCGACCGTCCCGACCTGGCGGGGCTGGGTCGGATAGTTGCCGACGTCGAGAGTGGCGAGGTCCACCGGGGCGTCGGTGGCGGCGATCTCGTCGGGACCACCGCAGGCCGTGACGACAGTGGTCAACAGTGCGGTCGCCAGGACACAGACGACTTTGGTGGCTCGCAACTCATTTCCTCCCCGAAACGATCGTCGGCGAGATCCTACGTCACCGCAATCGAGGAGTGGGGCCGAGCGAACTCACAAGCTGTTGGCCAGCAGGGCGTACTGGGCGGTGATTTTCTGGCGGACCTCGGGCTCACCGTCGGCGCTGACCATGGCCAGGTAGCGCTTGTAGGCGACATAGCAGCGGTAGACGTAGTCGTCTTCTTTGTTGCCGTTGTCGTTGAGTTTCAGGCAGGTCGCGGTGGGGACATCGGCGGGGGCGGTGATCGGGTCGTAGTGGCCCGCCGAATCGATCAGGCCCTGCATGAGCGATTGCGCGGCGGACTGGTCGCGTACCCGCGTGACGGAGCCGCCCTCGACCACCGCGTGGGCTTCCACTCCTGTTGCGTCGACCAGGTTCTGGCGGGTGGTGAGGTTGGCTGCCTTGTTGACGAGATGCTCAGGAGCATAGGAGGCGAACGAGTACTGGCCGGGGCGCATGGCGGCGCGGTCGTCGACGACCGCACGGGCCAGGAGTCCGGCGGGGTCTACCGGGAGGTCGGAGATCTTCTCGGTGGGCGTGGGGTCGAACTTCGCGAGCTGGGCGAGTTCGGCGGCGAGATTCTTGTCGACCCAGGAAGTGAGGTCGGTCGCGTCGGCCCGGGGCCGCTGGATGAACAGCGAGATCACGAACTCTTCGTGGGCGAGGAAGGCGCCGATGGTGGGCACGCCGGGGCGCCAATGGAGGTAGGCGTCAGGGTATTCGGTGGAGGCGAGTTTGCGGTTGTCGGGGGAGACGGCCAGGTCGACGTCCTCGAGTTCCCGCGCGGCGAGAGTGGCGGCCGCCGCGGTGGGGAAGCGGAACAGCGCCGTGGTCAGCGCGGTCGCGTCGGGACCGGGACGGGTCTGGCCGTCGGGATCTGCCTTGTCGGCGCCGAGCGCGACATAGCCGGTGACGAACTTGCGGTTCTCCAGAACAGGTTTGGAGACGTTGGCGACGAAATCCAGCGCGCGTTCGATATCGGGGACGATCGCGCCGCCGCGTCCGTGCGAGAGCGACGGATCGATCCGCACCGCGGGCACCACGGCCGCCGACATCCGCGCACCCTCGACGATCGCGCCACTGTCGCCCGCGGTGTCGGTGTAGCCGTGCCGGTCGGTGGCGAAGGTCCCGGTCTCCAGGCCGCGCACATCGGGCTCACCGGCGACGGCTGTGCCGCTGACGGCACAGCCGGACAGGACGATCAGAGCCCCACCCCAGGCGAGCGCGATGCGAATTCTGGTCGAATCGATCATCAGGTTCCCCTCGATGTTCCTCCCGCGACACCTATGAAGTTACCGGACCTACCCCGCCCAGGGGGACCTGATCGGGGTGCTTGCCATAGTCTGGATGACATGGCGACCCCCCTGCTGTGCAGTTCCGGTGGAGGCCGATACCTGTGAGGGATCGGCAGGTCGAAGTGGTGCTCGGAAGTCACGCGGTCGCACGGGTCGCGGGCGCGGTGATCGTGGTCGCGCATCGCGGGCAGGGCAAGCTCACGCCCGGCGATACCGCGGCGATCGCGCTGGAATCGCTGGCGGAGTTGGTGCGTGACGCGCATGAGCAGGCGCCGTCGGGGCCGGGTTCGGTGGTGGCGCGCGAGGCGACGCGGTGGCTCATGAAGTACGCCGAGCAGATCTCGCCGGGTGTGCCGATCGATTTCGGGGTGCTCTCGGCCGCCGACAACGGCGGCGTGGCGATCTTCCTGCACGGTTCGGTGACGGCGGTACTCGCCGACGACCACGGCCCGGAGTACTACCGCGGTAGTGACGCGGCGTTCACCGTCGACCGGGTCGCCTCCGAGCCCGCGAAGGCGGTCGCGCTGTTCGTCGACGACGCCAAGGGCCGCATCCCGGATCTGCCGCCGGAGCGCGGAATCGGTTGGCTGGTCGAGGGAATCGCGCAGGCAGGCGGGGCCGTGATGTGGTCCAACGATGTGCGCAGCCGGGTGCGCACCGCGGAACCGGTGGGCCAGACTCGCAGGCCGCCACCGCCTACCGCGCGTATCGATCGGGAACCGCGTGCGGCGCAACCGGATTCACGACCGTCCGAGCAGCCCGCGACGGGGATGCAGCCGGCGACCTCGATGCTGGACGCTGTCACCGGCGCGGCGCACGGCACGGTCGACACCCCCGTCGCCGACCCGCACAACGCCGAAACCCGGCTCTCCGGAACCAATCCCGCACCCGAACCCGACCCCGACCTGCAGCGCAGGCTCGAAGCCACCGCCAAGTCGACGGTGCTGGCGGTGAAGGTGATGGGATTCAAGTGCGCGCGTGCGCATCCCAGTGATCCGCGCTCGGCGTTCTGCACGGTGTGCGGCATGCCGGTCGATCAGACCCAAGCGCTCGCCGAGGTGGTCCGCCCGCCGCTCGGCATGCTCGTGCTCGACGACGGCATGACCTATCTGATGGCCGCCGACGCGGTGATCGGGCGTGACCCGGAGAACTCCGACGCCGCCCAGCGCGGACTCATCCCGCTGCGCATCGACGACACCTCCGGCGGCATGTCGCGCGCGCATGCCGAAGTGCACCTGGTGAATTGGGACGTGCAGCTCATCGATCGCGGTTCCACCAACGGCACCCGCAGCCGGCACCCCGGCTACCGCGACTGGGTCCGCCTCACCCCGAATCAGCCGATGGTGCTCGTCCCCGGCACCGAGGTGATGATCGGCAACCGGGTGCTGCGCTACGAACCGGCCGCACCACCCCCGTTCGGCTGACAGCCCTCCACCGATCGCATTCCCGGCCCCGCACATCCCGACCCCGAGGAGGGATCCGCCGCGCAGCGGCGGGTTCGCGGCCGTCCCGTCGATCAGGCGCCGTTGCGTACGCGACGAAGGAGCAAGCAACGGTGCCTGATCGACGGGACCGGCGGGGCCGCGAACCCGAGCGCGCCAGCGCTCCAAGAATTCAGCTGTAGCGCGACAGGCAGGTGGTTTCGCCGTTGAGGACGCCTGCGCGGAAGGCGTCGACGCGGGAGAACCCGCTGGGCACCGTGTTGCCCTCGGCGTCGCTGGCGGCCAGTCCGTCGGTGAGCAGGCCCGAGACCGCTTCGTCGAGATCGCCCGCCGACAGCTGGATGTCGCCCTGGGTGACCGGACGGCCGGGCTGGGCGAGTTTGCCGGTGACGACCCCGGACAGGCAGGCCGCGCGCAGTCCGGTCTTCGCGCCGGTCAGCTGCTGGCCGTGGCTGCGCTGCACGGCCAGGGTGTAGCGGGAGATGAAGACGACGTAGCCGTTGTAGTCGCCGCTGACCTTCACCGGCAGCGGGCCGTCGTCGTCGGTATCGCTGGCCCCGCGTTCGGCCAGTCCGGGCACATCGGTGGCGATGGTGTTCTTGGCGGGGCAATAGGTGACCGGTTCGGTGACCGCGCCGTCCTTGCAGTCGATGCGCGAGCCCGCGTAGTCGTAGGTCGGCGCGTCCTTCACCGGCAGGATGGCCTGGAGCGCCTTGCTCAGCTCGACGAGATTTTCCTTGGAGACGGGGTATTCGCCGCGCCCGCTGTCGCCGGAGAAACTCTGCGGCAGAGAGCCGCGGCGCGAGTCGATCTCGTCCTCGTCGATGCCCTTGCAGCCGCGCGGCCCGTCGGTGAACCCGATCTGGACCGCGGTGACGCGCTCGAAGGCCGAACCGTGCACGCTTTCCGGGTCGTCGGGATCGGAGTCGCGAATCGAAACAGTCGCGGCCAGAACGGAATTCAGGCCGTCGGAGGTGTTGATCGTGAAGTGCTTCGACTTGCCTTCCGCGACATGGCGCATGAACGCGCCCGCGAAGCAGTCGGCCTGCTGCTCCTTCACCAGGACCGGCGTCTTCTTGGTGACCATCTTGGCCATGCTCTGGATGGCGTGGCCGTATTCGTGGGCCAGCACCATCACCACCGACATCGTGCCGAAGGTCTCGCTCATGGTGGGCAGCAGCATCTCGCGGTCCCAGCCGATCGAGTTGTCGCTGCGGCAGTAGGCGGCATTGACCAGGTGGTAGGTGGTCTCCTTGCAGAATTCGACCGCCTGGCTGCGGGCCGCCCTGGCCTTCCAGGAGATCAGCTTCTCGACCGGGTCGAAGGTCTCGCCGGGGAACTCGGTACCGAAGCCCGCCTGCCAGTAGGACTGGATGTCGTCGATCGCGTTGAGCGCCAGCTGGTCCACCTCGCCGCCGTCGCCGTTGGACGCGGTGAGGGGCGAATCGGGAACCCCGGTGCGCGGACCGTTCGGCCCACCGGTGGTCGGCAATCCCGCCACCTGGAACGGATCGTCGTAGATCGAGACCCCGTGCCCATCGATCGCCCGCGTGCACCCGACACCCATCAGCGCGCATAGCACGACAGAGATCGCAACGAACACTTGGGCTTTCGGCATACGTCCCCCTGGTCGGCCGGATACACGTGCAGGTCGATCGCCGGATCGGGCACAAAGCCGTCTCGGGGGCACCGCCGATGTCCGGGCGATGGCATAGTATCCGCTCCATGTCTTCACCGGGGGCGCAGACCATCACCGTGCGCCATGATGGAACCGAACGAGTCTTCGAAGCGAGTCAGCAGATCACCATGGGCCGCGCGCCCGAGGTCACCCTGTTCGTGGACAGTCCGCTGGTCTCTCGTGTGCACGCCACTCTTCGATTCAGCAACGGCGCGTGGGTGCTCGCCGACAACGGCAGTACCAACGGCGTCTTCGTCGACGCGCGCAGGCTCAACCAGCCCGTCTCGATCGATCGACCCACCCAGGTACGCCTGGGTGACGCGATCACCGGGCCGCTGCTGCACCTGGTCCCCGCGGCGCCTGGGGCGCGCCACGCGGCGACCATGGTCGCGCCGCCTTCGCAACCACAGCAACAGCCGCACCAGCAGCAACCTCACTATCAGCAGCCGCGTCCGCAGC
Organism: Nocardia sp. NPDC056541; assembly: GCF_042794235.1. Classification (NCBI taxonomy): domain Bacteria; kingdom Bacillati; phylum Actinomycetota; class Actinomycetes; order Mycobacteriales; family Nocardiaceae; genus Nocardia; species Nocardia sp. NPDC056541. The sequence goes on along the minus strand of NZ_JBHTUD010000015.1, from coordinate 14,931 downwards.
AGCCGCATCCCGGCTTCCAGCCGCCGTCGCGCCCGCAACAGCAGCAACCGCAATACGTTCCCACCTCGCAGCTGCCCGCGCAGCCGCAGGACAACATCAATATGACCCGCCGCGCCGATTCGTCGATGCTGCCGCCGGTCCGCAAGGCCGCCTCGACCGAACCGGTCGCGCGCGGTGACCGCATTCCGCCCGGTGGCCTGAGCATCGGCCGCACCTCGGACAACCAGATCGTCGTCAACGATCCGCTGGCTTCGCGTGCGCACGCGAAGCTGCTGGCCTCGCCCGAGGGCCTGGTGATCGAGGACCTCGGCTCGGCCAACGGCACCTTCGTCAACGGTCACCGCCAGCAGCGTTCGGTGCTGCGCGAGCGCGACATCGTCACCATCGGCAACATCGACTTCGTCGTCACCCAGGGGGCGCTGGCGCATCGGCAGAAGCCGGTCGCCGAGCAGGGTCTGTCGGTGCACGGGGTCGGGTTCACCGTCGAGAACAACAAGCAACTGCTCGTCGATGTGAACATGACGGCGGGGCGTGGCACGTTGACCGCGCTGATCGGACCGTCGGGCGCGGGCAAGTCGACGCTGTCGAAGCTGATCGCGGGCAATACCCAGCCCTCCGGTGGTGTGGTGACCTTCGAGGGCCGCAACCTGCACGCCGAATACGAGGCGCTGCGTTCGCGCATCGGCATGGTGCCCCAGGACGACGTGCTGCACCGTCAGCTCACGGTCCGCCAGGCGCTCGGCTTCGCCGCCGAGCTACGGCTGCCGCCCGATACCACCAAGTCCGACCGGCAGAAGGTGATCGACGGCGTGCTGCAAGAGCTCTCGCTCACCCAGCACGCCGATACCCGGGTGGACCGGCTCTCCGGTGGCCAGCGCAAGCGCGCGTCGGTGGCGATGGAGTTGCTCACCGGTCCGTCGCTGCTGATCCTCGACGAGCCGACCTCGGGTCTGGACCCGGCGCTGGATCGGCAGGTCATGCAGATGCTGCGCGAACTGGCCGACGCTGGTCGCGTGGTGATCGTGGTGACGCACTCGGTGGCCTGCCTGGATATGTGCGACCAGGTGGTGCTGCTGGCGCCCGGCGGTAAGACGGCGTTCGCCGGTCATCCGGGTGGGGTCGGCGCGGCGATGGGGACCAGCGACTGGGCGGAGATCTTCGCCGAGGTCGCGGCCAACCCTGATCAGGCCTTCGCGAAGTATCGGTCCCGGCAGGCCTATGTGCCGCCACCGCCGCCCGCGCAGCCGAACCGCGGCAACGTGGGCGCGCCGCCGCAATCGAGCGCGATGCGGCAGTTCAGCACGTTGTCTCGCAGGCAGTTGCGGTTGATCTTCTCCGACCGGGGATATCTGATCTTCCTGGTGGTGCTGCCCTTCATCCTCGGCGCGTTGTCGCTGGTGGTGCCGGGTAGTGACGGGTTCACGGCGGGCGCGCTGGTGCAGCTGCCCGACGGCTCGTTCGGGCGGGAGAGCGGAGGTGAGGCCCAGCAGTTGCTGGTGGTGCTCATCCTCGGCGCGTGCTTCATGGGCGCCACGCTCAGCGTGCGCGACCTGGTCGGCGAACGGTCGATCTTCCAGCGTGAGCGCGCGGTCGGCCTGCTGCCCTCGGCATACCTGATGGCCAAGATCGTCGTGTTCAGCGTGACCGCGTTCCTGCAGTCGGCGGTCCTGATCGGTATCACGTTCATCGGGAAGAAGGCGCCGGGCGCCGGTTCGCTGATTCCGAGCGGCAGCGTCGAGTTGTACTTCGATATCGCGATGACCGCGGTGTGCTGCGTGGTGTTCGGCCTGCTGATGTCGAGCCTGGCCAAGTCCAACGAGCAGGTCATGCCGATGCTCGTGGTGATGATCATGGTGCAGCTGGTGATGGCGGGTGGCCTGATCCCGGTGACCGACCGGGTCGGCCTCGAGCAGATCTCGTACCTGTTCCCCTCACGCTGGGGTTATGCGGCGGGCGCGTCGACGGTGGACCTGACGGAGCTGGTCTTCGGCTCGCAGGACGACCCACTCTGGGGGCACAGCGCGGGGATCTGGATCCTGGACATCGTGATGCTCATCGTGATCACCTCGATCCTCGCCCTGATCACCTGGAGCAGACTACGACTGAAGAAGTCGCAGGCATGATCCGCCAGGTCAGCATCGTTTCGGTGGGCAAGCTGCGCGTGTCTGTCGCCGACCGGGCACACTTGATCCTGTGACCGTTCGAGTTGGGGCCCTACATCTGGGGTGGGACGTGGTGTCCGTGGCCGCGGGTGGCGGCGCGACCCCGGTCCGCCCGGTACAGGTCGAGGGCACCTACACCCCGCCCGCCTACCTGCTCGCCGATGCCGCGGGCAGGTTGCACACCGCCGGTGTCGACCGGCAGCGCCCGGACCTGGGGATGGCGATCGCCGATGTGCGCGACATCCTCGGCCACCCACAGATCGTGATCGCCGGCGCCACCTGGCCCGCCGAACTCGTCTTCCGGGCCAGGCTCTACAACCCGCTGGCCGCGATCGGCAAGTACCTACAGGGCAAGCCGCAGCTGGTCGCGCTGCCGTATCCGGACAGCTGGCCCGAGGACAAGGTCGAGGTGTACGCGGCGCTCGTCGAACAGCTCGACGTGGTCGTGGAACCGCTGCCCGAAAGCGTCGCGCTCTCGGGTTATGTGCGCGCGCTCGGCCTGGTCTCCCCGCCCAGCGAGCGGCATCGCACCGGCATCGGCGCCACCGGGATCTACTCCGACGGTCGCTCGCTGCTGGTGGTCGCGGTGCACGGCGACGACGAGCAGCCGACCGAATCGACGGAGGTCTCGGTCAGCGCCGAGGCGCTGCGCGACGCCCGCACGGCCGACAACGTGGTGATCGAGGCGATGGCCGCGGCCCGCTCGATCGGGGCGGACACCTCGACGGTGCTGCTCGCGGGCAACGTCTGCTTCAACGACGCGCTGCGCTTCGCCTTCCAGAACCACCTGGGCCAGCGCCTGCACGTGGCCGATCATCCGATGCACGCGCTGGTCCTCGGCGCCGCGCATCTGCTGGTCACCGAGCCCGATCTCGACGACGAGGAGGACGACTATCCGGACTCGGGACATCCGGGTCAGGCAGTCGCCGCGCAGGTCGGGTGGGGTGCCCAACCCACCGCACCGCCCGCCGCCCAGCCGCCCGGACCGGCCGGGTTCGTCGCCGGTCCGCCCACCGCGCAACCGCCGCAGCAGTCAGGTCCACCCGCTCGTGCGCCGCGGCACGCGCTCGAACACGACGATGCCGAGGACGACGACCGCCGCGGCAAACTGCTCGGCAAGGTGAAGAAGGGCTTCTTCGGCGCACCGGCCGTGGTCGGCGCGCTGGCGCTGGTCGCGCTCCAGCCGGATCCCGCCGTCGCCGCGGCCGCCGAACCGGTGAGTTGCGCGTTCACCCCGTACGCGAACACGGTCCCGCGCGAGGGCATCGAGACCGCGCGTGGCCTGCTGGTCGACGACTCCGCCTGCGTCACCCCCGGCATCGATACTTTGCGCTACCTGATTCCCGGTCCCGCGCGTGCGACCGACCCGGGTCCGCCGGTCGTGATCTAGCCTCGCCCGATTACGGGTCGGTGATGCGTGGCTGGTATCGTTGCCCGTTGGCGTGTGGAACGCCGAACCGTTCGCGGATCGGCGTCTCCTCGATGTCCTGGGTCTCCACCGGCCGCCAGGACAGCCTCGATCCACACATCAGGGCCGGCAACACCGACGACAGACAGGGAACGACTGTGCCTACGTACAGCCCCAAGGCGGGTGACGTCACCCGCAAGTGGTACGTCATCGACGCCACTGACGTAGTCCTCGGCCGTCTCGCCGTGCAGGCCGCTGGCCTGCTGCGCGGCAAGGGCAAGCCGACCTACGCACCCCACGTCGATGGTGGCGACTTCGTCATCATCATCAACGCGGACAAGGTTGCCATCTCCGGCAACAAGAAGCAGGACAAGCTCATCCACCACCACAGCGGACACCCGGGCGGCCTCAAGTCGCGCACTGTCGGCGAGGTGTTGGCGACCCGTCCCGATCGTCTCGTGGAGAAGGCCGTCAAGGGCATGATCCCGAAGAACAAGCTGGGTAACGCGATCGCGGGCAAGCTGAAGGTCTACGCAGGCCCGAACCACCCCCACGCCGCGCAGCAGCCGGTTCCGTTCGAGATCAAGCAGGTGGCCCAGTGACCGCTCCTGAAGAGTTCGCAGCCGAAGAGTTCGACGCCACCGATGAGGTCGTAGTCGAGATCGTCGAAGACGGCGAAGGCTACGCCGAAGGCGAGTACGTCGAGGAAGAGCTGGCTTTCGAGCCGATCGGCCTCGACCGCCCGGTGCAGACCGTCGGCCGCCGTAAGGAAGCCGTCGTTCGCGTTCGCTTGGTGCCCGGTTCGGGCAACTTCGAGCTCAACGGCCGCACCATCGAGGATTACTTCCCGAACAAGGTGCACCAGCAGCTCGTGAAGTCCCCGCTGGTTCTGGTCGAGCGTGTCGAGAACTTCGACATCTTCGCTCGCCTGGTCGGTGGCGGCCCGTCGGGTCAGGCAGGCGCCCTGCGTCTGGCCATCGCCCGCGCGCTGATCGAGGTCACCCCGGACGACCGTCCCGCGCTCAAGCGTGCCGGCTTCCTGACGCGTGACCCGCGTGCCACCGAGCGTAAGAAGTACGGCCTGAAGAAGGCCCGTAAGGCGCCTCAGTACTCGAAGCGCTGATTTACGCACTGTCGACTCTCGGCTTTCGCATACGCTGGGTATGCTGCCCGCGCGAGTGGGGATGAGCCTGGTCGGCGGAGCGTGTGTGCAAGAGCAGGCTTCCAGCACCGCTGGTCGCCTGCTCTTGTGCTGTATTCGGGGACCTACTACTGGTAGAGGGTTTTTATGGGACGGCTATTCGGCACAGACGGTGTTCGCGGACTCGCCAACGAGTCGCTGAGCCCGGAACTGGCGATGCGCGTCGCCGCCGCGGCAGCGCAGGTGCTCTCGCGCGGCAAGAAGCGCCCGGTGGCGGTGCTCGGTCGCGATCCGCGCGCCAGCGGCGAGATGCTCGAGGCCGCGGTGACCGCGGGCCTGACCTCCGTCGGCGTCGATGTCCTCTCGGTCGGCGTGCTGCCCACCCCGGCCGTGGCCTACCTGACCGGCCTGTACGACGCGTGCTTCGGCGTGATGATCTCCGCCTCGCACAACCCCATGCCCGACAACGGCATCAAGATCTTCGCGGCGGGCGGGCACAAGCTCGACGACGCCATCGAGGCCCGGATCGAGGCCCTGATCGCCGAAGGCGTCACCGTGCGCCCGACCGGCGCGGGCATCGGCCGCGTGCGTGGCGACTACACCGTCGAGGGCACCCACGAGCGCTATGTCGAGCATCTGCTCGAATCCACCAGCCAGGACCTGTCCTCGCTGACCGTCGTCGTCGACTGCGCGCACGGTGCGGCCGCCGAGGTCGCCCCGCAGGTGTACCGGGAGGCGGGCGCGACGGTGATCGCGATCAACGCCGAACCCAACGGGCTCAACATCAATGACGGGTGCGGTTCCACGCACCTGGACACCGTGCGGCGCGCGGTCCTCGAACACGGCGCCGACCTGGGCATCGCGCTCGACGGTGACGCCGATCGTTGCCTCGCCGTCGATGCCGCGGGCGAGATCGTCGACGGTGACGCGATCATGGCCGTACTCGCGCTGGCGATGCGCGACGCGGGCGAACTGGTCGACGACACCCTCGTCGCCACCGTGATGAGCAACCTCGGCCTGCACATCGCGATGCGTGCCGCCGAGATCACCGTGATCACCGCCGCTGTCGGCGACCGGTACGTGCTCGAGGAGTTGCGTCGCGGCGGATACAGCCTGGGCGGGGAACAGTCCGGGCATGTGGTGTTCCCGCGGTTCGGTACCACCGGGGACGGGGTGCTCACCGGCCTGCGGTTGATGGCGCGGATGGCGCAGACCGGCCGCTCGCTGGCCTCGCTGGCTTCGGTGATGACCACGGTGCCGCAGGTGTTGATCAATGTCGCGGTGTCGGACAAGGGTGCTGTCGCTGTCGCTCCCGAGGTGCTGGACGCTGTCGCGGAGGCCGAGCGGATCCTCGGGGACACCGGGCGGGTTCTGTTGCGGCCCAGCGGGACCGAGCAGTTGGTGCGGGTGATGGTGGAGGCCACCGATCCCGCGCAGGCGCGTCAGCTGGCCGATGATCTGGCCAAGCGGGTCGCCGCGGTCTAGTCGCCGGGACCCGGACGACGGGTCGGCGATCGGTGCTGTGGCGTGTTCCACCGGGCCCCACTAGTATCGGGATACGCCGTCTGGACCTGTGTGCCCCGTGGCGCGTGTGTGCTGCTCGGCGCAGGCGGTTATTTTGGCGCGCAGCACGATTCGAAGGGGGCCGATCATGGTTCCGCCGCTGCCTGCCCGCAACTACCAGGACCAGTACCCGTACGAGTACGGCGAAGCCGACCAGCCGCACCGCTGTGGTGGAGCCTGCGGGCGACCGGGGTGCCGCGAAGTGCCGCAAGGGTATTCGCACACTGTGCCGATCCGGGACGAAGGCTACGGGCAGTCCGCCTATGAGCCGGTCGCCGAGGCGCCACGCACCCGTGCGTTCGCGGCGCCGCGGGTACCGCGCTCGCGGTCGTTCATCGCCGTGGTCGCGGTGCTCGGTGTCACTTTCGGCGTCGGTCTGATCGGGGCCAAGCTCGGCTCCGACATCGACCTGTTCGGTGCGGCCGAGCCCGCTGTAGTGCAGTCGCTCTAGAACTGTCCGGCGACGAATCCGCTGAACAGCACCCCGAAACCACCGATCTCGCCCACGATCAGCCCGTACATCGACAGCCGTAGTTCGGCGGGAATCCTCCCGTCGAACTGGTTGGTGGTGTCCCGGCGCAGCCCGTGCAGGGCGTAACTGGCGATCGCACCGGCGAAGAACGCGAGCACCACCAGATCGGCGGTCAGATTGACGATCGTCGGCCAGGCGCTGAGCTCGGTGAACACCGCGAGCAGGATCCCCGCGAAGGAGTACATCAGCGCGGCGCGGTGGGCGATGTCGACATAGACGTGCGCCGCGCCGTCAGTCCGGATGCCGTGGTACTTCCACACCCCGAGCAGCAACGCGCTCAGGAAGAGGAATCCGGTGACGAGCAGGGTGATTCGGGTGTCGATGCCCAATGCGTAGTCCATGCGTCATTCCTCGCTGAGAAGCCCACCGGACATGTGCCAACGACGGGTCGCACGAACAGAATCCAGCATCCGGCGATCGTGCGTCACCAGAATCAACGTGCCGGTGAAGGATTCGACGGCCTGTTCGAGCTGTTCGATGGCGGGCAGGTCGAGGTGGTTGGTCGGCTCGTCGAGAACCAGCAGGTTCACCCCGCGCGCCTGGAGCAGGGCCAGGGCCGCGCGGGTGCGTTCACCGGGGGACAGGGTGTCGCACGCACGCGTCACGTGCGGCCCGCGCAGGCCGAATTTGGCCAGTAGCGTGCGGACTTCGGCGTCGGGCCAGTCGGGCATCGCCGCGGCGAAGGTGTCGGCCAGCGCGTCGTCGCCACGGAACAGCCCGCGGGCCTGGTCGACCTCGCCGATCTCCACACCGGAACCCAGTGCGGCGGTACCGGAATCCGGGGCGATCTTGCCGAGCAGCAGGCCGAGCAGGGTCGACTTGCCCGAGCCGTTGGCGCCGGTGAGCACGATCCGGTCGGCCCAATCGATCTGGGTGGTGATCGGGCCGAGGGTGAATTCGCCGCGCGTGAGGGTGGCGTTGTTGGCGGTCGCGACCACCGCACCGCTGCGTGGGGCGGTGGCGATCTCCATCCGCAGCTCCCACTCCTTGCGCGGCTCGTCGACCACGTCGAGGCGTTCGATCCGGCGCTGGGTCTGGCGGGCCTTGGCGGCCTGCTTCTCGGTGGATTCCGCGCGGGTCTTGCGACCCATCTTGTCGGAGTCGTTCTTGCCCTTGCGGCGGGCGTTGCGCACCCCGTGCTCGAGCCAGTTGCGCTGCATCTGCGCGCGCGACTCCAAACCCGCTTTGGTGTCGGCGAATTCGTCGTAGGCCTCGCGGGCGTGCTTGCGGGCGATCTCGCGTTCGGCGAGGTAGGCGTCGTAGCCGCCGTCGTAGAAACCGGTTTGCTGCTGCGCCAGATCGAGTTCGAGGACGCTGTTCACGGTGCGCGCCAAGAACTCTCGATCGTGGCTGATCACCATCAGCGGTACGCGCACCCCGGTGACGAACCGTTCCAGCCGGTCGAGGCCGTCGAGATCGAGGTCGTTGGTCGGCTCGTCGAGCAGCAGAATGTCGAAGCGCGACAACAACACCGAGGCCAGCCCCGCGCGTGCCGCCTGGCCGCCGGACAGGCCCGTCATCGGGGTGTCGAGCCCACCGGCCAAGCCGTGGGTCAGCCCCAGGTCCGCGGCGACCTCTTCGGCGCGCTGATCGAGATCCGCGCCACCCAACGCCAGCCAATGTTCCAGCGCGGGCGAGTAGTCGTCGTCGCCACCGTCGCCGAGGCGTTCGGCCGCCGCGTCCATCACCTGCTGGGCGTGTGCGACACCGGTTCGGCGCGAAAGGAATTCGAGCACCGTCTCGCCCTCGATGCGCTCCGGTTCCTGGGTCAGATAACCGACGGTCGCGTCGGGCGGGCTCAACGCGATGGTGCCCTCGCCCGGTTCCCGCTCGGCCAGCATCCGCAGCAGCGTCGACTTGCCCGCGCCGTTCACCCCGACCAGCCCGATCACATCGCCGGGGGCGAGAGTGAAATCGAGGTCGGCGAACAGGGTCCGTTCGGCGTGCCCCGCGGAGAGGCCACTGGCGTGCAATGTCGTGCTCACCTCGACGATTGTGCCCGTCTCGGGGTCTGACCCTGAGGTCGGGGCCTGTCGAAATCAGGGTGCGGATGGGTCTGTGGACCGATGCGGGCGGGCGTGCTCCGACGGCACAGTGGAGACATCACCGCTCCACAGGAAGGCAACACCATGACCGCCCCCGCCCGCCGCCTCACCCGTTCGACCAGCAACAAGTGGATCGCAGGCGTCTGCGGCGGCCTCGCCGAACGCTACGGCTGGAACCCCAACGTCGTCCGCCTGGTCTTCGTCGTGTCCTGCCTGCTGCCCGGTCCCCAGTTCCTGATCTACCTGGCGATGTGGATCCTCATCCCGAACAAGTAGCCCCGAACCCCCCGGCGCCCGCTCGCGGATGACAAGATGGTGGCAACCCCGCCACGTCGTCATCCGCGAGTTTTCCGTTGGAGGAGCAGTCATGGTCACCTCGGGTGAGTTCCCCGGCCTCGGCCTACCCGACATCGACGCCCACTCGTCCCTGGGCGGCCTCGGCCCCGTCGAGCTGAACAACCCATCTCTCGACCTCGACCACGACGGCGTCGTCGACTCCCTCTCCACCGGCGATGCCGACTCGACCAGCATCTGGTCCGACTACGACCACGACGGCCTGGCCGATCACGTCACTGTCGTCGAGGAAGACGGCGACTACGCCGCCTGGGAATACCACCGTCATCCCGACGGCACGTCGGAGTGGCGCAAGACCGACCATGGGAACCTGGAGAAGTAGCGCACCAGGGTGCCGCTGTGATCGAATCCGAGCACAGCGGCATTCGTCGTGTGATCGTGGAACCGATCCGGGTCTTGGCGCGTCTAAGAAGACAAGGAGTCTTCCGGGACGGTGGGGGACGGCAACGGGATCCGGAACGGAGGGGACGCTATGGGGTACTCGAACACGCTGGGCGTGCAGACGGGTGAACTCGGGCAGTTGGGCAACGATTTGAAGATGTCGGGCGGTGCGGTCAAGGACACTGTGAAACGCATTTCCGACAACAAGTTCGGCTCGGGTGACGCGGGGAAGAACTACGCCGCCGAGGGAAAGACCGTCACGGCGGGCCTCGATGTCGCGATCGCGTGGCTGAACAACTGGAGTTCGGCCACCACGGCTATCGGCGATGCGATCGGCGCCTCATCGATTGCCTACTCCAACACCGATGCTGAAAACGCCAAGCAGACCAACAAGGCAGGGCAGGCGCTGTAGTGAGCGACGCAGGATATGTGGGAGCCGACCGATGACGGTGTTGAGCAGCCCCGTCGAGGGCATACGCGGACAGAACGTCGATTCGCTCCTCGACGACGGTGCACCGGGGCTGCAGTACTTCATCCAGTTGCTCCCCAGATACAACAAGGCGTTCGGTGACTGCAGTCATACCGAGGCCAAGATCTGCGCGGAGTACGACGAACAGCGCGGTATGAATCTGGACAAGCTGGCTGACACGGCCGAAGCGCTGTACAACGCGTTGCAGGTCTCCGATACGCAATGGGGTGTGCAGCAGGGGCTTTCGCAGAAGATGTCCACGGTGTGGAGCAGCGGCGCGGCGGCCGAGGCCGCAGCGACGATGCTCGGACAACAGCTGACGCTGGCTACCGAGGACCGCACGAAATTGACCACGGCGGTGGAAGCGTTCGCGACCGCGACGACCAAATTGCGTGGGCTGGTCACCAGCAAGAAGGATTGGGTCAAGGCGCTGGTCACCGGCAATCAGGTGTTGGTCGGCGGAAAGACCGTCGCCGACATCGACGAGATGATCGAGGAAACAGATGTCGTCGATGTCGGGACTATCGGCCTCGGCATCGTTGCGATGGCCGTCCCCGGCTTGGGTTCTGCCTATATCGGAAAGACGGCTTACGACAAGCAGCAATCCGAAGCGTGGCTGAGAGATGTCTTCAAACCGGACTTCGACGACAAGCTGGCGAACTTCCTCTCCCTGTGCTCCAACACCGACGACACCGTCAAGCTGGCATACGGGGTACTGACGACGGCGACCAACGCGCTCGACAGCGGGGCGTATCCGCGACCGGCAGGCACTGTCACCACCGATAACAAAGGTGACGGGACGACTCCCGCAGGGACCACACCGTCCGGGACGACCCCCGCCTCGACAACGCCGACGACGACAACGCCGTCCACGACAACACCGACGACAACAACGCCCACAACGACAACGCCGTCCACGACGACCGACGACACGCTCAGCGAGATCGTCAGCACAGTCACCGACGCCGCCACGGACCTGTTGACGACGGCTGCCAGCACTCTCAGCGAGAACATGGACACCATCACGTCCACGATCACCGAAGGCATCGAGAACGCGGTCGGGCAGATTGAATCTGTGTTCCAGGATGCCGACGGCGATGGGGTGCCGGATGTCATCGATGGCAAGTCCGCGGAGTTCGACGTTGCCGGAAACAATGTCAAGGTCGAGATGGGCGAGGACGGCAACCTGAAGATGGTCGTCACCGGCGCCGACGGTCAGTCCACCGAATATGGCATGACGATCGGCGCCGACGGCCAGCCGGTCATCACGACCGAGAGTGGCGAACCCGTCGGCGAGGGCGAACCCACCGGTGAAGAGGCTGCGACCGAAGAAGGTGTCATCGGTGATGGCACGCCGAGCTCCGGCTCCGGAACCGCTGAAGAGGGTGGGACGCCCGCGTCGAGCACGCCGAGCATGCCGGGTGCCACCAAGCGCGAAGACGACGGTGAGCATTACTCGCAGCCGCTGCCTGCCGGTGATGCCGAAGAGCCGGTCGACACCGGCGCAGTCCTGGCTGAGGCAGGCCCGCTGTGATCGTCCACTCGTCATGTGAGGAGCCCCGCTCATGAACTATGTCCTCGAGCTCGAGCAGATTTTCGACGAGCACGCTCGGCGCACGGCGATCCTGCATCAGGAACTCGACGCGATCAACCGTGCCACCGCCGACCGGGACCGAGACCATGCCGAACGTACTGCCGCCGGTCTGGAGCGGGTGCTCGCGCAGGCGGAGGAAGACGAGAAGGTGAGGGCGGCAGCCGAACAGCGCCAGGCCGAACTGAACCGCCTCGAAGCAGAGGCGCAGGAGCAGCGCGCCGCCATCGCTCGCGCGGCGGCGGCGCGCCGTGCGAACGATGTCGTCGCGCCTTATGACGACGACGATCCTGAAGCCGAGTACTACCAGCGCAAGAGCTGGCTGGTCTGAATCACCGGCGCCAGGCCGAATACGGAGGGTGATCGCGCCGGGCCGGCGTCGCTCGGCCGGCCCGGACGCTTCTAGCCGCGGATGAGTTTGGCGACTGTGCCGATGGACAACTTGGGCGCCTCGACCTCGACCTCGGCGTGGGGGTCGACGACCTTGGTGTGGGGGATCTCGGCTTCCGGGTCGGCGAAGATCGCGTACTTCTTGTCGGCGAGAAGGGTGGCGAGCAGGTAGCCGGTGACCAAGGCTCGGGTGGCCTTGTCGGTTTTGTGTTCGTAGCGGCCCGCGCCGAGGGCGGCGAAGAGGCGGCGGCCCTCGATGATGCCGTTGTGCGAGGCGCCGTCGAGGGTGCGCAGGATCGATGGGCCCGACCAGGCGGCGGCGAGGGCACGGGCATTGGAGCTGACCGAGTCGAGGTCGTCACCGGTCAGGATCAGGCCGGGCGCGTCGATGTCGGGGGCGATGTTCTCCGCGGCGGGGGAGGTGGGAGCAGGGAAGAGCGCTACGACGGCGGCTACCCGGCGTTGAGCCGCGGCGATCACCGCGGCGCCCGCCCCCATGCCGTGGCCGGCGAGGGCGAGGCGGTCGGGGTGGACGCTGATGGTGCCGTCACCGAGGCGGACCTTGCTCACGATGTCGAGCGTGGTGAGCAAGTCGGTGCCGAGGTCCAGATGTGACGGAATCGGGCCACGCTCGGTGTCGGGCGCGGCGACCACGAAACCCCACGACGCGATGTGTTCGAGCAGGCTCTTGTAGTTCTCGGCGCTGGTCAGCCAGCCGTGCGCGAACGCGACAGCGGGCAGGTTCAGCCCGGACTCGGGCGTGTACACCACACCCGGCTGACCTGCGATCCCTAAGTTCCCACGCAGCACCCGGTGGGGGCCGCGCACGGACAGGGTGCTCACGAGCGATTTTGCAGACACCGACACGGCGAGAAGAGTATCCGATCAGTAGGGTGGGGGACCATGTGCGGAATCGTGGGGTACGTCGGATACCGGGATGCGCTGGGCGTTGTCGTCGACGCGCTGCGACGCATGGAGTATCGCGGATACGACTCCGCGGGGGTCGCGATCCTCGATGGAAACGGTGCTCTGGCGGTCGAACGTAAGGCCGGGCGGCTGGCCAACCTGGAAGCCGAACTGGGCGAGGCGGGGACCGAGCGTTTCGCCGGGTCGACCGGGATGGGGCACACCCGCTGGGCCACCCACGGCGCGCCGACCGACCGCAACGCGCACCCCCACCGCGACCTCTCCGGCAAGCTCGCCGTCGTCCACAACGGCATCATCGAGAACTTCGCGCCGCTGCGCCGCGAGCTGGAAGACGTCGGCGTGGAGCTGCTGAGCGACACCGATACCGAAGTCGCGGTGCACCTGGTTTCGCGCGCGTACGCCGACGGCCCCACCGCGGGCGACTTCACCGCGAGTGTCCACGCCGTGTTGCAGCGGCTCGAGGGCGCGTTCACACTGGTGTTCACCCATGCGGACCATCCCGGCACGATCGTGGCGGCTCGCCGGTCGACGCCGCTGGTCGTCGGGGTCGGCGAGGGTGAGATGTTCATCGCCTCCGATGTCACCGCGTTCATCGAGCACACCCGTGAGGCGGTCGAGCTCGGGCAGAACCAGGCCGTGGTGATCACGAAGGACGGCTACAGCGTCACCGACTTCGCGGGCAACACCGACGGGGTGGTCAGCCGGCCGTTCACCATCGACTGGGACCTCGCCGCCGCGGAGAAGGGCGGCCACGACTACTTCATGCTCAAGGAGATCGAGGAGCAGCCCACCGCCGTCGCCGACACCCTGATGGGGCATTTCGTCGTCGACGAGAAGGGTGGCCGGATCGTCCTCGACGAACAGCGCCTCGCCGACCAGGAGCTGCGCGAGTTCGACAAGGTGTTCGTCGTGGCGTGCGGCAGTTCGTACCACGCGGGCCTGCTCGCCAAGTACGCGATCGAGCACTGGACCCGGGTGCCGGTGGAGGTGGAGCTCGCCAGCGAATTCCGTTACCGCGACCCGGTTCTCGACCGGTCGACGCTGGTGGTGGCGATCTCGCAGTCCGGTGAAACCGCCGACACACTCGAAGCGGTACGCCACGCCAAGGAGCAGAAGGCGCGCGTGCTGGCCATCTGCAACACCAACGGGGCGCAGATTCCGCGCGAGTCCGACGCGGTGATCTACACGCGGACCGGGCCCGAGATCGGTGTCGCCTCGACCAAGGCGTTCCTGGCGCAGGTGGCTGCCAACTATCTGGTCGGTCTGGCCCTGGCGCAGGCGCGCGGGACCAAGTACCCCGACGAGGTGGCTCGCGAGTTCGCCGAACTGGAATCGATGCCGAAGCTGATCGCCCGGGTGCTCGAGACCGCGCCACAGGTGCGGGCCATCGCGCGCGAGCTGGCGCATGTGCCGACGGTGCTGTTCCTCGGTCGCCACGTGGGTTATCCGGTGGCGCTCGAAGGCGCGCTCAAGCTCAAGGAACTGGCCTACATGCACGCTGAGGGCTTCGCCGCGGGCGAGCTCAAGCACGGGCCGATCGCGCTGATCGAAGAGGGCCTGCCGGTGATCATCGTGATGCCGTCGCCGAAGGGGCGCGCGGTGCTGCATTCCAAGCTGCTCAGCAACATTCGCGAGATCCAGGCCCGCGGCGCCCGGACGATCGTGATCGCCGAAGAGGGCGATGACACCGTGCGCCCGTTCGCCGACGACCTGATCGAGATCCCGGCCGCCCCGACCCTGTACCAGCCGTTGCTGTCCACGGTGCCGCTGCAGATCTTCGCCGCCGAGGTGGCCCAGACCCTGGGCTACGACGTGGACAAGCCCCGCAACCTGGCCAAGTCGGTCACCGTCGAATAAATAAAGGCCCGACCCAGCCCCGCACATCCCGACCCCGAGGAGGGATCCGCCGCGCAGCGGCGGGTTCGCGGCCGTCCCGTCGATCAGGCGCCGTTGCGTACGCGACGAAGG